>JAKAEG010000005.1 GCA_021819985.1 Nitrospirota bacterium
TGTTATTGGGCTTGTTAAGGGCCAATGGCCTGGCGTATATCAAAAATGAATGCGCCTATGGCCTTTACAAGGAGCGTTTAAATGATCTGATCGGTTCCCTTACCGGCAGGGACAATTACAAGGAGTTCTGTCTATGAAAGATGTGAAACGGCTGTTGGCGGAAAAAGACGCCCGAATCGGGCAACTGGAAAAAACCCTCAAGGAGCAGGGCGCCTATATCACCAGCCTGGGCGAATTTATCAGGAAGATGGGGGACCAGATAAAGGCGAGGCATACCCAGCTCATTACTCTTGACAGCAATTTAAGGAACCTGAAATCAGCTTTACGGCTGAAAGACGATATCCTTGAAATGATATGTAAGGACGGCTCTCTGGAGGGGTTGCAGCCGGAAAGATTGCTTGAGGCGCTGCTGGCTTCAGAACGGTCTTACGACCTCTGGATAAAAGAAAACGAACCTGATGAATCCGCCCTTGAGCGGCAGCGGGAAGAGGCGGCTTTTTTCGCCTTCAGGCCCCTTGTAAGCATAATAGCGCGCGTACACGAAGACGTCCCAAAAGAGGCGCTGCTTCGGATGTTCGATTCGGTGAAACGGCAGACCTATGACAACTGGCAATTGTGTGTTGCCTGCATAAATGCAAGCAGGCCCGGCATAAGGGAGATATTGGAGGAGCTGGCCGGCGGCGACAGCCGGGTGAAGGTCAAACTGCTTGAAGGAAACAGCGAACTGCCGGGCGGTGCGAACGTGGCGTTCTCCATGGCTGAAGGGGAGTTCATTGGCCTCCTTGACCAGGGTGACGAACTCTCCCCTTTCGCCCTCTATGAGATTGTGAAATTCCTCAATGACAACCCCGAAGCCGATTTCGTGTATTCCGATGAAGACTATATTTCCTGGGACGGCAAGACAAGAGTGAAACCTCATTTCAAACCGGACTGGAGCCCGGATACCCTCCTTTCACACAATTACATCGGCCATTTTTCTGTTATCAGGAAAAAGCTGTTGGATATGGCCGGAGGGTTCCGGGCCGGATATGACGGCGCCCAGGATTACGATCTGTTTCTGAGGGTTTCGGAAATGGCCGGGGAGATAGCCCATATTCCCATGGTTCTCTATCACGCGCGAGTATACTGGGGAGCCGTCTTAATGGCCGCAAACACGAAAGCTCAAGCCATGGAGTCCGCAAAGAAAGCCCTTGGCGATCACTTGAGCCGGGTGGGGCAGGGGACCTCAGTTTCTGACGGGCTTGTTCCTGGCACTTACCGCGTCAGGTATGCGATAAAAGGCACTCCGGAAGTATCGATCATAATCCCCACAAAGGACAAGGCAGATGTCCTGAGGACATGTATTTCGTCCATAATGGAAAAAACGGCTTATCCGAATTACCGGGTCCTGATCGTAGACAACTCAAGCATGGAAAAGGAGACCTTTGAATATTACAAGTCGATCGAGAAAGAAGACAGGGTATCTGTCATTTCCTACGACAGTCCGTTTAATTATTCTGCTATAAATAATTTCGCGGTCAGAAACTCAAAATGCAATTCGGACTATCTGCTATTTTTAAATAACGACATCGAAGTGATAAACGGAGAATGGCTCGAAGCCATGCTGGAACATGCCCAGCGCGGACCGGTTGGGGCCGTGGGAGCCAGGCTGTATTTCCCGAATGACACCGTCCAACACGCCGGGGTCATAGTTGGGCACTGGGTGGGGTTCCATTCACACCGGTTTTTCCCCAGGGACGCAAACGGATATTTCAACAGGATCAGGGTTGTGCAAAACCTGAGCGCGGTTACCGGGGCCTGCCACTTGATGAGAAGGGAGGTTTTCGAGGAAGTAGGCGGGTTCGACGAGCGTTTTTCGAACGACTATAACGACGTGGACCTGTGCATGAAGCTCAGGGAAAAAGGGTATCTTGTCATTTACACCCCTTACGCCGAGTTATATCATTACGAGTCGGCCAGCAGGGGATATGACGATACGCATGAAAAGAGGCAGAGGCATACCAGGGAAAAAGAGCTGTTCAGGGAAAAATGGACGCACATATGGGAAAAAGGAGACCCCTATTTCAACCCGAATCTGATGCTCGAGGAATTTTCCATCAAATTAGCAGAAAGACACCAAAAAGAAGAGGATGGTCAGTCTCTTCAGGTTGGCGGAGCGGGAAGGGACAACTCGTGAGAGATCGTATCCGGAGCAAACCAAAAGAGGGCATCCCACATGAGAAAAAAATGTCCCTGAAAAAAACGAGCCCGAATGATGCCATTAAAAAAATAAAAAAAAGCGGCACAGGTTTGAGGACTGATTATCTTGTGGTAGGCGCAGGTCTTGCCGGATGCACCATTTCTGAGAGGATAGCCTCTCAGCTTGGGAAAAAAGTCCTGCTGGTGGAAAAAAGAGGGCATTTGGGCGGCAATGCTTTTGATTACGAGAACGAGCATGGAATTTTGGTCCAGAAATACGGGCCGCATATTTTTCATACCAATTCTGAAAGGGTCTGGAACTACCTGAGCAGGTTTACCGGCTGGAATGGCTATGTCCACAGGGTACTGGCAATGGTGAACGGGAAACTCGTACATTTGCCGTTGAATCTGGAAACCATGGAAAGGCTTTATGACCGTTCGTTCACGGCGCTGGAGATGGAGGCTTTTTTAGAACAACGGCGGGAAAAGATCGCAAAACCGGAAAACGCAAGGGACGTAGTTGTAAGCGCGGCCGGTACGGAACTGTATGAGCTTTTTTTCAGGAATTACTCCAAAAAGCAGTGGGGCCTTTATCCCGAGGAACTCGGAGCGGAGGTCACGAGCAGGCTCCCTCTGCGGTTTGACAGGGATACAAGATATTTTACGGACCGCTTCCAGGGTTTGCCCGATGCGGGTTACACACGTATGTTCGAACGCATGCTTGAAACCGGCAACATTGAAATTCTGCTGAATACGGATTACAGGAAAATATTGAACGAAACGGCCTATGAAAAGCTTATCTTTACGGGGCCGATCGATTATTTCTTTGATCATATGTACGGCAAGCTGCCATACAGAAGCCTTGATTTTGAATTCAAGACCCTCGACGTGGAAAGATTCCAGGAGTCGGCTGTTGTGAATTTCCCCAACGAGCATGAATATACCAGGATTACCGAGTTCAAGCATTTCTATTTTCAGGAAAACCGGAAGACCACAATTTGTTACGAATATCCGCGGGCGGACGGCGATCCTTTTTATCCATTCCCGAATCCTGCATGCCGGGAGATCTATCAAAAATACAGGAAAGAGGCGGAGAAATTAAAAAATGTATTTTTTCTGGGAAGGCTGGCGGAATACATGTATTTAAATATGGACCAAGTCGTTGAAAAAGCGCTGAATCTGGCCTGCCTGCTTGCTGAGGAGCCGGACATTTCAGGGTCTCACAGAACACCTGGCTTTTTTAAAGACAATATATCGGTGATGGAAAAATGATAGAAATATATAAAGGCACTAAAATATTCATTTTATGCCCGGCAAAGGCCGCCACCGGAGGGCCTGAGGCGATACATCAGCTTGCATACAACCTAAGAAAAGAATTAAATCTGGATGCGCGCATTTTTTATTATCCGCCGAATGTCCCGGACCCGGTCCATGAGGCTTATAAGATGTATGACATTCCTTTCGTCAATAGCATCGAGGACGGGCAGGACCATTTATTGATCGTTCCAGAGGTTTACGAGGGGCTCCTTAATTTTACCCGATATAATGAAGGTCGAAAAATAATTTGGTGGCTTAGCGTAGACAATTTTTATGAAACACGTCATAACCATTATCTGAATTTGTTTAAGGTGTTCAATGTCATTTCGTTGAGTTTTGAAAAAACAATTCTAAAAGACCCGTTTGTAAGGCAGGCATCTTATCATCTGGTCCAGTCTTTTTATGCAAAAAAAGAGCTTTCGGGCGAGGGTCTGCCCGAAGAACGAATGGCCGTTGTGTCTGATTATCTTAACGATTTTTTTCTTAACCAGCGGATAGATGACGGCGAAAAAGAAAATATTGTGGCATACAATCCCCGGAAAGGTCATGAATTTACACAAAAAATAATTGATACCGCCAGGGACGTAAGATTTGTCCCGCTGATAGACATGACAAGGGACGAGGTGATCGGGACACTCAAAAAAGCCATGGTCTACATAGATTTCGGTAATTTCCCTGGCAAGGACAGAATTCCCAGAGAGGCGGCAATGCTTGGCTGTTGTGTTATTACAGGCAAGAGGGGGGCCGCCGCATATCATGAGGATTTTCCCATTCCCGATGAGTATAAATTTGAGGACAAGATTGAAAATATCCCGATTATAACGGGCAAAATCAAGGAATGCTTTGCACTGTTCAAAGAGAAAAACGGCGACTTTGATGGATTCAGGGAGATAATAAAAAAAGATAAATCAAAGTTTGTTGAGGACCTGAAGAGCATTTTCATAAAAAAATAAATTGCCGGGAATGCCTCGAATGGCCCCGCCGTTTGACGTGCTGGGACCCGCCCGTCAAGGCGGCAGGCTTATCGCTCCCCATTTTTTTGTAACCGATTGATTTTAAATGTAAATTTTTTTCATTAAAGTTTTTTCTTCCATGTGCCGATAAATAAACTAAAGGTTCAAGGCAGCGCGAAAAGGAGGTGACCTGCAGGACTTCGGAAGCGCAAGCCAAAGACCTTTGAAAAAACACGGCAAGGATGCCGGAAATTAAAAAAATTCACGGAGGAAGAAAAAAATGTCTTTAGTAATCAACACTAACATCTCGTCAATCGACGCTCAGAGGAACCTCTGGGCAACCGGGCAGGACCTTAACGTAACCATGCAGAGGCTTTCCTCTGGTCTGAAGATCAACTCCGCGAAGGACAACGCCGCGGACTATCAGATCGCGGAAGGTATGACTGCACAGATCAACGGCCTGGACCAGGCGACAAATAACACGAAAAACGCAAACTCCATGGTTCAGACCATGATGGGCGCCATGAACCAGATCCAGAGCGCCCTTCAGAGGATGAATGAACTTGCCGTCCAGGCTTCCGATGCCTCGGTTTCCACCAGCGCCAACTTTACTTCCATGAACAATGAATATACGGCGCTTATGGGGGAAATAGACACCATTTCAAACCAGACCAAGTTCAACGGCTTAAACGTGCTTAACGCATCAGCCTCATTCACGTTCCAGATAGGTTATGAGGCCGGCGTTACCAGCCAGTTGGCCATAAACACTGTGAACGAGACCTCCACCACACTGGGCATAAACGCGTCGGCCCTTACAAGCCAGGGAAGCGCGCAGAGCGCTATCAGTTTGATCAATACGGCAATCACCACCATCTCCCATGACCAGGGAGTGCTTGGCGCGGCCAGCAACAGGCTGGACACTCAGGCGGCCAACCTCCAGAACATGTCGGAGAACACCTCGGCCGCGCGCTCCCAGATAGTGGACGCGGACTTCGCGGCGGAGACGGCGCAGATGACGAGGGATATGGTTCTGGAGCAGGCCGGCATATCGGTCCTGTCGCAGGCCAACCAGCAGCCGCAGATGGTACTTAAACTGCTTCAGTAAAATGAAGCCGGCGGAAGGGGATTTTTAAAAATCCCCTTCCGCCTCTTTCTTGAGAGGTGATCCATGGATATCAAGATCCCGTATCAGGCGGGGGGCAACTCCGCTTCGGGTTTGACTCAGGTCAGGATGGAGCCGGGCAGGACGAAACCCGGAGCTTCAGGGCACAAAACGGATGGTCCGAAAGAAGCCGCAACGGAAAACGTGAAGATGAGCGGGCAGAAAACGGAACAGGAGCAGGGCAAGACGGTTTTTGCTGTGGACGCTGACAACAAGGTAGTCATACAGGTGCTTGACCCAAAAGGCAAGGTGCTCCGGCAGATACCTCAGGAGGAATTCGGAACGGTAGCCAGGGAGCTAAATGCGTTTATGAAACAAAACAAAAATCTTTTCAGCAGGGAGGCGTAAAAAATGGCTGACTGGTCCGGGACGGTAACAAGCTCCACCGCGAATTATTCCGGGCTGAACATCCCCCAGATAGTCAATGCCCTTGTTCAGGCGGAAAGCGCTCCCCTGACCGATCTGCAAAACAAGGTGAGCACCGACAATGCCGAGATAAGCGCCTACGGCAGCCTCGTGAGCTCCCTCTCATCCTTGAATACCCTGGCCAGCAACATGGCTGTCCCCACAATTTATGGGATGGCGGCCACTTCCTCAAACAGTTCCGTCCTTACGGGCACCGCTGATTCGTCCGCTGCGTCGGGCAATTACAGCATCACTGTATCCCATCTTGCCCAGGCCCAAAGCGTATATTCGGCCAGTTTCGCTTCCGCGGACACCACCGCCGTAGCGAACACAGGGGACGTGGGTTTCTCGATACAGGCGGGAAGCGGGACGGCTGCCGATATCAATTATGACAGCACGAATAATGATTTTTATATCGGATCAAACACTTCGGTCACGTACGCCAACAGCCTTAACGGCGTGAGCGCGGCAATCAATGCGGCAGGCGCGGGGGTGACCTCCTCGGTGATAAACACCGGGTCCGGCTATCAGCTTGTACTTACTTCGGCCTCATCGGGTGCGGCAAACAGGATGAAGGTCCTGGTCGAGCCCTCCGGAAGCTCCGCATACGGAGACTCAACAGGCACGAGCGGTATAAACCAGCTTGCCTTCGACCCGTCATCATATAATACAGACGGCTCGGTGCCTGCCACGGGCTACGGCACTTACACGAACATGCAACAGTCAATGGCAGGAGTTGACGCCAATCTTACTTTAAACGGCTTAAGTGTAACCAGGTCCTCAAATACGATAAAAGACCTTATAACCGGGGTAACACTCGATCTCCAGGGGACAAGCTCAACGGCGGTCAACCTGGCCGTCGCCAATGACAACACCGGGTTTACCACGCAGATAAACAGCTTTATTACCACTTACAATTCGGTTATGGGCACGATAAACAAAGCCCTTGGCAACCAGTCAAGCCCAGGGGCCCTCTATAACGATAACCTTACGGAGGGCCTCAATAACAATCTTTACGACATGACCACGACCGCCTATAACGGGACCTCGCTTGCGGCCATGGGCATAACCCATGACAGCACAGGCAACCTGGCGCTCGACTCGACAACATGGAACGCCGCCCTTGCCGCAAATCCAGGACAGGTCCTTGGCGCGATAAACCAGATGGCCACATCCCTACAGTCCACGATGAACGATTACATGAACAATCTGGTCCCGAATGCCGAATCGGGATTGCAGAGCGAGATATCTCTTTATCAGCAGCAGGAAGACCAGCAGCAGACGGAGATGGACACCCTGCGGCAGATGTACACTCAGGAGTTCCAGTCCATGGAGCAGTACCTGGGCACGCTTCAAAACCAAGGCAGTGAAATGAGCAGCATTGTAAACGGGACATCATCATCTTCATCGTCATCGGGTACAAGTTCAGGCAGCTCCAGCGGAGGGACCACGGCATGATAAATCCCCAGTACGCAAGCAACGCATATATGAAAACCATGGTGAACACTACCGGCAGCGGAGTTGACCTGGTAATAATGCTCTATGACGGAGCGATCGAGTTCCTTAAAAAGGCCGTGTTCTACATGAACCAGAAGGACATGGGCAAAAAGCTCCATTACATGGACAAGGCTACGGCCATTATAGAGCACCTTCGGACCACCCTGAATATGGAAGCCGGGGGTGAGGTGGCGCAAAACCTGAGGGACCTTTACTGGTACATGCAAACAGAGCTGCTCAGGGCGAACATAAAGAACGACCCGGAGATGGTGGACCGTGTGGAAGGGCTTCTGAGGACGCTCCGTGACGGATGGACGGGAATAAGATGACAATAAATCCGTTCCAGATAAACCAGATGATGCAGACGTACAACAGGGGGCTGAAGCTTAAGCCGGGAACGCTGTTTGAAAAGGAGAGCCCTGACCCCAAGGACGTCGTGATGATCTCGTCCGAAGCCAAAAAAAAACAGATCCTTGAAGAGGCCAGGGGTGCGGTCCTTGAGAGGATCAGGCAAGGCAAATAAGGCGGCCGCTTCCATGAAATGGGCGCCCTATCGTGAATAAAAAAGATTTCAGGATACTGGTTGTAGACGATGACGACATAGCCCGCGAGGTCGTGGGCTCCATATTGTCCAAGGAAGGTTATTCCGTGCTCTCCTCTTGCGACGGGCTGCAGGCCATAAGCACGCTTATGACCGAGGAGGTAGGTATGGTGATAACGGATTTCCGGATGCCGGGCGCTGACGGACTTGAGGTGCTTAAATCCGCTGTCAGGGCAAATACGGACATCTCGGTAGTCATAATAACCGCCTACGGCACTCTCGACAGCACGCTGGAGGCCATAGCGGAAGGCGCGTACGATTATCTGACGAAGCCTTTCAAGATACAGCAGATAATAATAGTTGCGGACAGGGCGTTCCGCCGGGCGAGGATGCTTAAGGAAAACAGGGAATTAAGGCAGCAGCTCAGGGAAACTTACAGGGACCTGAAACTGTTGAAAGCGGTCTCGGACAGCGAAAATCCCTGCATCACGGCCGACTGGATCGAAAAAGTGGATAAGCTGAAAACGGCCAATGTCTTGAGCCTTGCGGAAGCGGAGATACTTAAAGAAAGGTTGATCAGGGGCAATGGAAAGCAGGATTTTAATAGTTGATGACGACCCCGTAGTCAGAGAGGTCCTGGAGCAGATCATAGCGCGAGTGGCGGCGCAAAAGCCGGATGTCGCCCGCGATGGCATGGAAGGCCTTCAAAAGGCCCAGGACAATGAGTACGATATCATCTTCACAGACCTGAAAATGCCCAGGCTGGGCGGAATGGATTTTCTGAAAGGAATAAAAAAGGCAAGGCCGGAGGTCTCGGTTGTGGTCATTACCGGGTTCCCGACAGTGGAAAACGCGGTCAGCGCGATGAAGGAAGGCGCTGATGATTTTATAACAAAGCCTTTCAGCATAGAATCGGTCCAGAATGTCATCGCCAGGCTTAACGGCACACGGAAGATAAGCAGGGAATCAGGTGACAGTCTTTCCCACGAATCGGTGAAACGTCTTAATTCCGATCTTTTTTCAAAGATACAGAAAATAAACCTCCTGCAGTCGATAAGTTCCGAACTGGATGGAATAAACAGCAATTTCGAGGTTTACGAAAAGATCGTGGGGATGACTTCGAAGCTCCTGTTTGCCAGAGAGGTCTCATTCGGGATGGTGGAATCGGGTTACCTGAAGGTCAAGCAAGCAAAAGGCATCAGGGAGACAGACGTGCCGATCGCGGGAAGCTTTCTGGAGAAGGTCATCAGAAACGGTAAACATTATGTAGCGCAGGCCGGGGAGGTGAACCCCCATACCGGAAATCTCCTTACGGCGCCCATGCTCTCGATCCCTTTTTCCATTAACGGGGAGGTTTACGGCCTCCTCAACGCGTCGGACAAATCCGACGGCACGGGCTTTAGCGAGGATGAGGTGGGGCTTGGCCTGACTTTCGCCAAAAAAGTAGCCCTGAGAATAGAGAACAATGCGCTTTACGATGTTTTTTATTCAAGCATGGTCAGCGCGCTTAAATCGCTCGTGAACAGCATCGAGGCCAGGGACTCATACACCAAGCAGCACTCTGAGCGCGTAACGGACTACTCCCTTCAGATCGCGGAGGCGATGGGGCTTGGCGAGGACGAAAAAAATGCGATCGGGTTCGGAGGCTATCTGCATGATATAGGCAAGATAGGGGTGCGGGATACAGTGCTCCTCAAACCAGGCACGTTGAATGAGGACGAACTGGCGGAGATAAGGCTCCATCCCATTATCGGAGACAATATTATGGCGCCGTTAAGGTTCCTCCCAAAGGAAAAAGCGCTCATCCGGCACCATCATGAAAGATTTGACGGAAAAGGCTATCCTGACGGCATTGCCGGTGATGAGATACCAATGATAGTAAGGATACTTTCGGTTGCGGACACGTATGACGCCATGACCAGCGTGAGGCCCTACAGGTCGGCAAAACCCCATCAGTCCGCCATTAAAGAGCTGATAAGGTGTTCCGATTCCCAGTTCGACGGCACGGTCGTGGAGGCGTTCTGCCAGACCCCGGCCGGCAAGGGGGTCAAAATCCCGTCCCGATAAAGGTACTGGACGATAATATGGGAAAAATTCATAATAATACACCGGCTGTTACGGCTATCCCAGGGTTTGAAGAAAGGAAGCAGGCCCCTGCAGATATGGTTTCAGAGAACAGGAACAAGATAATATTCATAGGCGGCCCGCTGCCGTCCGAATCAATAAAAAACGCGTTCAGCGCCCGTAATAAGGACTACAGGATCAAATTTGTCCAGGAGGCCAATGCGCTTGAGCTTCTGAGGGATGAAAGCATCATGGGCCTGTTCATCACCGCTCCGCTGCCGGGCGGCCAATGGCGCGAATTCATAAAAAAATTCAAATTCCTGAATGGCCAGGTCCCGATCATAGTTCTGCAGGAGCAGGAAGACGAGTCCATGGCTCTCCAGGCGCTGTCCGAAGGCGCTTATGACTGTATCGCGATGGACTGGCTGGGATTTGCGGCCAGGCTGCCTCTTTTGCTTGAGAAGGCCGCCGCAAGGAGCGCTTATGATTCCAACAGGCACTGGCTTGAAAGCATCGTTTTCGAAAACCACACCAGATGGCTCGCTTTTTTTGACGCCATTACCGATTTCATCCTCATGGTGGACGAGGACGAAAGGATCGTCAAGATCAATGCCGCTCTGTCGAGCGCTTACGGCAAGCACCCCAAGGATGTGACGGGAATGAAATGGCGTGAATTCCTGGGCGAAGAGCTTGCGACGGAGCTTAAGACCTTGAGGAATGCCGGCGTAGGCCAGCCCGTTGAAAGGAAGATGAAGGACGATTACTATCTTGTAAGTGTTTTTCCACTCCGCTACGAAGAGCAGGACCTGACCATCTATTTTCTTAAAAACATAACTGAAATGAAACGCCTGAAAGACCGGCTCGTCTATTCGGACAAGCTGGCATCCATTGGGCTGCTTGTGTCGGGTGTCGCCCATGAGATCAATAATCCGCTTACCGGGATCATCGCTTATACGGAACTTTTAAGGATGAGGACCGCGGATGAGGAACAGCAGACCGTGGCGGGCAAGATAATGGCCAGCGCCGAAAGGTGCAGGAAAATAGTTGAGAACCTGCTCACTTTTTCCAGGCAGCGCACTCTTGCAAAGAGCTTCGAGTCCATAAACGACATCATAGACCGGACAGTGGAGCTGCGCAGTTACTGGTTGCGGCTTGGGAATGTTGAGATAATCAGGGATTATGCCGCGGTGCCCTCCCTTTTTATGGATTCCCAGCAGATGCAGCAGGTGTTTTTAAATATACTCACAAATGCGGAACAGGCCATCTCCGATACCGGCGCGGGAAAAGGCAGGATAGAGTTCAAGACCTCCTTCGACCCCGCCGCCCGGAAAATGACCGTGAGTATTACTGACGACGGCCCGGGCATACAGGAGCAGATAATAGACAAGATATTCGACCCTTTCTTCACAACCAAGCCCGTTGGTGTCGGCACGGGGCTCGGTCTCTCCATATCTCACGGCATAATAGTGGAGCACGGCGGGGCCATCAGGGTTGAAAGGCCTTCGGAAGGCGGATGCCGCTTCGTAATCGAGATACCCCAGAAGCAAACCAGTGAGATAGTCATGGAACATGGGGAAGGAAATGGATAGAGAGCGTGACCGGCGGTTTAGCGAGCGAATGTGGTTAATGAAAAAGTCCTCACATAAGCTTTCATGCGCTTACGCAGGGAAGCTAAATAATGGAAAGGACCAATAAAGCATGCTGCTTCTAATCGGGGCACTAATAGTTGTCGCATCGGTGGTAGGCGGTTTCCTCATGGAACATGGAAACTTAAGCGTGCTTTGGCAGCCTTCCGAGTTCATCATAATATTCGGGGCCGCCCTTGGCTCCTTCCTTATAGCGTCTCCAGCCAAGCTGCTTGCGGAAGTGGTCAAGAATGTCCAGGGCTCGGTGGGGGGCAAAAGGAAAGGCAAGCAGAGACATATCGAACTCCTTATCCTCTTATACAAACTGTTCCACAAAGTGAGGAAAGAAGGGCTTGTATCGATAGAGTCCGATATAGAGGACCCTGGGCAAAGCCGCATATTCGCGGCTTACGGCACCGCACATGCCAACAGTAACGTGCTGGATTTCATATGCGATAACCTCAAGGTGATAATAACCACGAATGTTCCGGCGCACGAGCTTGAGACGCTGATGGAGCTGGAAATAGAGACCACGCAGAACGAGGCAATGGCGCCTTCGAGAGGTTTGGCCAAGCTGGCCGACGCGCTCCCCGGACTGGGGATCGTTGCGGCGGTCCTCGGTGTGGTCCTTACTATGGGAAAGATCGACCAGCCCCCATCGGTGCTGGGACACAGCATAGGGTCGGCGCTCACTGGCACTTTCCTGGGGGTCCTCATGAGCTATGGTTTTGTCGGGCCTCTGGCCACGGCCCTCGAACATACGGTGGAAAGTGAAGAGATCGATTTGCAGGTTATAAAAGTGGCGATAGTGGCCTTTGTCGGAGGCGCGGCCCCGCAGATAGCGGTCGAATTCGGCCGGAGGGCAATCCCCGGTGACGACCGCCCCTCTTTCAACGAGCTTGAAAAAGAGATCAGGGGCAAGTAGTGGACAGCAACAAGATAATAATCATAAAAAAAGTGAAAAAAAAAGGCCATGCCGCGGCCCACGGGGGCTCATGGAAGGTGGCCTATGCCGATTTCGTGACCGCCATGATGGCTTTTTTTCTCCTTCTTTGGCTCATTACGATGATAGCACCCGAGAAGAGGGCCAGGGTCTCCCAGTATTTCAAGCAGTTCAGTATTTTTCAGAAGACCGGGGAGTCTTTCATGGACCGGTCAAGCAGTGTCTTCGACGAGTCCGGCTCCAACGCCTCCAAGCTTGACCTGCAGATGGAAAAGAAATTCCAGGGGCAGTCAGGCGGAGCCAATGACCCTGTACAGATAGCGAAAGCCCTGCAAGAGGCCATCAGGAAGAAGGTCGGAGCGGCTGGCAACCAGATAAAAGTGGACATATATGAAGGCGGGATACGCATACAGATAATGGATTCGGAGGGCAGGTCGATGTTCGATTCGGGCTCGGCAAAGCCCACTCCGTATGCTGTTCAAGTGATGGACGCGATCGGAGATTATATAAAAGCCATGCCCAACCGGGTGGCGATAGAGGGGCATACCGACGCCCTTCCATATGTGAAAGGAGGAGAGACCAACTGGGAGCTTTCAACAGAAAGGGCGCTTTCCACTATGAGGGTACTTGAGAGCTGCGGAATCCGGACCTCCCGGATGTCACGGGTCGCCGGATATGCCGATACCGTCCCGATAGTCAAGGGAGACCCACTGGATCCCAGAAACAGAAGGATCAGCATCATACTTCTTTTCGGCGGCACCTTTCACCGCAACAGTTAAAGAAAAAAATTTTAATGGAGAGCAACAGAAGGTTCTACCTTAGGATATTCCCTTCAAAATCGGACCCTGTCGGGATCGCTTTCAGGGAAAAACAATTAAGCAAGGCGGCCCCTTTAATCCGGGTAAAGGACATCAGCATCGGGGGGGTCGGGCTTGAGCTATCCGATGCGATGCCCGGGCGCGAGGGCCTGTTTCTGCCGGGGACCCGGATAGAAGAGATCGGCCTCAAACTTCCTTTCGAAGGCCCGTGTATCTTTTCCGGCGTAGTCAGGTTCATGTATGAGGCATTGAGGGGCATAGAATTCCTCCTGGACCATGTGGAGCAGGAAAAAATTGCAAGATACGTATATAAACGGCAAATTGAGATGCTTGGCCGCAACACCTCTTTTTGGACTGAAGACAACCGGGGAAAAAACAAAAACTTCGACGCGGACCGTTACAAATGGATAACCGGGCCGGAATCCTTAAATGCCGGGCAAATCCTGCGCAAAATTCCGGGAAAGAAAAAAATACTGGTCATAGACCCTTCGCCTGAAGGAATCGAGAATTACTGCACATTCCTTTCGTCATGTGATGAGTTCGAGGCTTATCCAAGTGACGGCGCCCATGCGGCGGAAACAGCCCTTGAAATAAAACCGGACCTTATCCTGATAGACCTGTCCTCGCCTGACCCGGAAGGGAACCTTCATAATTCAATGCGGCGTCTGAAGAGATATCCGATAACCAGCCAGATACCCGTATTCATGGTGACCGGAAACGGGAAAGATGCCGTGCTGACGGCCATGCGTTACGGCGCGGATGATTTCATTATCAAGACAGCCGGAGAGGAGTTCATACTGGGACGGATAAAGGAACATTTCAACAAGCCATAAAGCAAAGCAAAGGCCCTCGCATAAGATGATAAGATCGATAAGACGCCAGCCCGCGCAGCCAATCAAAGACATGGTAAATTCCTCCCGCGCCTGTAAATCCCCCTTAATATTTAAGTCATTGAATGACACGTTTATTTTTCCTTATGAGTTCATTTAAAATAAAAATCAAAAAGAGGCGGACTTGGGTATAG
This sequence comes from Nitrospirota bacterium, assembly GCA_021819985.1. Lineage (GTDB taxonomy): Bacteria > Nitrospirota > Thermodesulfovibrionia > Thermodesulfovibrionales > JdFR-88 > JAKAEG01. The sequence goes on from JAKAEG010000005.1 coordinate 14,528, forward strand.
ACTAAGCCTGTTTACGCAGTCAGGGCCGGTGTTTGCCGGGTGTATCCTGTGATAGAGGAGGTTTTTTGTAAATTGAATAAGGGCTTTTCCTTTCCGCACCCATTTTTTTCTTCTAAACCCGGCTGGAAATGGTTCATATTGACGACCGTTCTGGTTGGAGCGACAATGTCGGCTCTTGATGTGAGCATTGTGAATGTGGCCATGCCGACGCTTCAGCACAGTTTCAATGTCTCATTGGCATTAATAGAGTGGGTCGCGATGGCCTATATGCTGACGCTAACCATTTTTCTTCCGCTGTTTGGCCGGCTTGCGGACATGTACGGCCGGACCAAACTTTACACGACCGGCTTTGTGGTGTTCACTATAGGCTCGGTCCTTTGCGGGATGTCCCCGACAGCAGGGTTTCTTGTCTTCTCCCGGGTGCTGCAAGCGGTTGGCGCAGGGCTTCTGCAGGCCAACTCGGTAGCGATAATAACGCAGGCATTCCCAGGCAATGAGCGCGGAAAGGCCATAGGCATACAGGGCGCGGTCCAGGCGGTTGCCATGTCCATAGGCCCCTTTGTTGGCGGGCTGCTGATCAAGATGGTAAGCTGGCGGGCCATATTCTATGTAAACCTTCCCATCGGCATAATCGGTGTGACCATGGCCCTTCTGATACTGCCCAAGAGCGAAAGCAGCGGCAAAAAGGAGAAGATCGATTTTATGGGTATTCTTACCTTCTCCCCCGGGCTTGCATGTTTGGTCCTTGCGCTTAACAAGGGAGAGAAGCTTGGCTGGACTTCAAATACGATCCTCGCTTACTTCGCCATAGCGGCCGTGCTGCTTACCGCTTTCATAATAACGGAACTCAAGGTCGAGCACCCCATGATAGACCTGAAGCTCTTCAAGAACTACACCTTTAGCGCGGGGAACGTCACGGGCATGCTTTCCTACTATGTCCTCTTCGCAATCCTCTTTCTCATGCCCTTTTACATGGAGGAGGTCCTCCACTACGGCGTTGCCCTTACCGGAAGTCTCCTTACACCCATTCCCCTTGCGATGGCGTTCGTGGCGCCGGTTGCCGGGTCCATCTCCGACAAGCACGGTTCCAGGATAATGACCACCTCCGGGATGCTTGTTTGCGCGGTTGCAACATTCTTTCTCATGTTCATGGGCGAATCTGCCCACCTTGCCTGGCTTGTGACGGATTTGGTCGTCCTTGGCATAGGCATGGGAATGTTCACGCCGCCAAACAACAGCGCAATAATGGGCGCCGCTCCAAGAGAGAAGCTTGGTCTTGCCGGCGGCATCCTCAACATGACAAGGTCGCTTGGCCTTATTTTCGGCGTCGACATCTCGGGGCTCATCTTTACCAGTCTGAAGCACAGTTATTATCTTTCCAAGGGCTTCAGTCTGGCTGACACCAAGACAATCCCGGAAGCCGTAAGGAATGATGCCTTCATGCACGGATTCGCAGTGGTTATGGGCGTGCTCGTGGGAATAAATATACTGGCAGCCATCCTTTCAGTCGCCAAGAAGGATGAAGGGCTCCTGAGCGCCGAGGAGATGAAGGAGTTTGCCGCGGGAGACTGATATTTTTCATTTTTCCCCCAGGAAAGAAAAGACCTTTCGAACGGCCGGGGGCGGTATGCCCCCGGCTTTTTTTGTCCCGTTTTATCGATATTACGTAATATTCTTTATTTTCAAACATAATTTTTGTAAACTTACCTTATGCTTGAATTCGAAAAACTTCTTGATGAATCGGTAAAGGTACACGGCCATCTGTGCGCGGGCCAGGTGCTTGGCGTCCGGATGTCCATGCTGGGGTTAAGGGAAATTGGAATTGCAGACTCCAGGGGTGCGGACAGGAAAAACCTTATCGTATTCGTAGAGATAGACAGGTGTGCAACGGACGCCATTCAATCGGTGACCGGCTGCAGCCTGGGCAAAAGGACGATGAAGTTCGCGGACTATGGCAAGATGGCCGCAAGTTTCCTGAACCTGAAGACCGGGCGCGCCGTAAGGGTGCTGGCCATAGAGGAATCCAGGCAAAAGGCAAGGGAATACTTCCCTGAAATAGAAAACAGGTACGAGGCCCAGCTGAATGCTTACAAGATAATGCCTGAAAACGAACTCTTTGAGATATCAGAGGTTTCCATTAAGATAAGACCAGAGGACATGCCTGGCCGCCCAATTGGAAGGGTCACGTGCGCGATGTGCGGTGAATATGTCCAGGATTCGAGGGAAGTGAAGAGGGAAGGGCTTGATCTGTGCAGAGCCTGCTCAGGCGGGGGCTATTACGATACGCCTTTTTTTTCGCCCTCCGTTATGCAAAAAATGCATAACGGTTTTGGGGTCAAATCGAAGCTCTGGATAGAATCCGATGGAGGGCCGTTTTTTGGAAAAGGCAAGATGCTCCTGCTTAAAGCCATAGACAAACACGGGTCCATAAGCCATGCGGCAAAAGAGGTGAACATATCTTACAGAAAAGCCTGGAGCTACATAAAGGCGATGGAGGAAAGGTTTGGGGTTTCGCTTGTGGAGTGCAAGGCGGGAGGTAAAAACGGCGGGGGCGCGTCTTTGACGCCTGAGATACGGGATTTCCTGGCAAGGTATGACAGGATCGAAAAAGAGGTCCGGGGAATCGCGGATGAGCGGTTCAGGGAGATATTCGGATTGTAATGCTGGAAGAAAATGGGGATAGCATGGCTTGCTCATTCTCGGCGGCCGTCCATGGCCGCATGGCCAGCAATAGAATCCGCCGCCATGCCATCCCCATTTTCTTCCAAGGTAGTCCAAAAATCAGGAGCTGAAAATGTGCGATGAGATTCCAATAGAAAAAGGCGGTAGGCGGGGCAGGACGGTCCCGGTCTCTCTGGCGGCGGGAATGGTGCTGGCGCATGATATTACAGAAGTCCGGACGGATTTTAACGGCACTGGCGCCTTCAAGGGCAGGGCTTTCAAAAAGGGACACATAGTAAAAGAAGAGGATATCCCCCACCTGCTGAGGCTGGGAAAAGAGAACCTGTACGTCCTCGATTTGGCGCCGGACGAGATGCACGAGGAGGAGGCGGCTGCCATTATGGCGGATTCCCTTATGGGCGGCGGTGTGGAAACAGGAGCGTGCCGCGAGGGGAAGATAAACATTATCTCCTCTATTGAAGGACTTTTAATGATAGATAAAAAAGCTCTGATGGAATTCAACATGCAGGGCGAGGTCATGTGCGCCACCCTGCATGACCGCACGGTTGTAAAAAAAGGGCAAACGGTTGCCGCCACCCGCGCCATACCGCTTATAGTCGCGCGTCAAACCGTTGAGTGTGCCGCCGGGATCGCCCGCGAAAATGGCGGGATAATAAAGGTAACGCCCATCAGGCGTCCAAAAACGGGCATTGTTATAACCGGCAGCGAGGTGTTTTCAGGCAGGATAATGGACTCTTTTGCTCCGGTTATCAGAAAAAAAATAGAGGCATTGGGGGGAGAGATCATCGGTATCTCCTATGCGCCGGATGACGAAAGTTTTATCGAGGCAAGGCTCCGGGAATTTCTGGAAAAAGGGGCGGACCTTCTTATCGCGACCGGCGGCATGTCCGTGGATCCCGATGACGTGACCCGGTTTGCCATCAGGAAACTGGGAGCGCATAACATTACATACGGCGCGGCGGTGCTGCCGGGTTCGATGTTTTTGGCTGCTTACGTTGATAACGGGAAAGGCGTCGCCATCCCCGTCCTTGGTGTGCCTACCTGCGCCATGTACGGAAAGACGACGGTATTGGATTTGGTGCTTCCAAGAGTGCTGGCCGGAGAAGAGATAGGCAGGAAAGAGCTGGCGGAACTGGGCCATGGAGGGCTGTGCCTACATTGCGAGGTCTGCCGCTGGCCGGTTTGCCCGTTCGGGAAATTTTAGATTGCGTCCGGTGAAAAAATGAAACTTAAAGATACTTTCGGCAGAACGATAGACTATATAAGGCTTTCCGTAACGGACAAGTGCAATCTCCGGTGCATATACTGCGTCCCCGGCGGCGTTTCCAGGTGCTCATTAAGAGAGCACGGTAGGCCGGAATTCGAAAAGATAATTTCCTTTTTGCGCGTGGCCAGGAAATACGGATTAAAAAAGGTCAGGATCACCGGAGGCGAGCCTCTCCTGAGGAAAGACATAGTCAGGCTTGTGCGGGAGATCAAAATAACCGGCGTAGAGGACCTGAGCCTCACAACAAACGGGCAGCTTTTATCCGGTATGGCAATGGAACTCAAAAAAGCCGGGCTCGACAGGGTAAACATAAGCCTCGATTCACTGCGTTCCGGGCGTTACAGGGAAATAACCGGAGGGGGGAGCCTGGCAAGCGCACTTCAGGCGATAACGGAAGCTGAAAGGGTGTTCTGGCCTGCTCCGGTCAAGATAAACATGGTTTCGATTAAAGGCGTAAATGGGGATGAAATACCTGATTTTGCCCGAATGACGCTGGAGCGCTCCTTTCATGTCAGGTTCATAGAGCTTATGCCGGTAGGCGGCTGTAATTTCGATTCCCTGCGGATCATTAGCGGTGAGGCAAAAAAGGCGGTATCCTCCGTGGGCAGGCTTCTGCCCCTCGGCCGCACCGGCTCGTCAGACAATTACAGGCTTTCAGACGCAAAAGGAGTTATCGGCTTTATCAGTCCCATGAGCGAGCATTTCTGCGATTCCTGCAACAGGCTGCGCATAACCTCCGCAGGCAAGATCAGGCCTTGTCTATTCTCGGACCATGAAGAGGACCTGGCCCCCGCCTCAACCGAAACAGAGATGGAACAGTTATTGCTTAATTCAGTATTGAGCAAAGCGAAAGGGAGCCTTTTAAAAAAGGCCATTCAGTCTGGGACAATGCAACAAATAGGAGGCTAAGCGTGCAAAGTAAGGGTTTTTTGGTGAGGTGGTTTTCAGGGATCCTGATGATTTTTTTGTCGAGCGTCTTCTTTTTTGTCTTTTTTGCAATTTCTTATCCAACGTCCGGATACGCGGCTGACTCGCAAAAGATCACGGTCTCAGCCGCCATAAGTCTTAAAAACGCCTTTGATGACATATCAAAGATCTTCGAGTCCAGGAACCCCGGCACAAAGGTGTATTTCAATTTTGGTGCCTCGGGAAACCTGATGATGCAGATAGAAGAGGGCGCCCCGGTGGACGTCTTCGCTTCCGCCGCTGAGCATCAAATGGACGTGCTTGCCGGAAAGGGCATGATAGAACCCGGCACCAGAAAGGATTTTGCCGGCAACACGGTTGTCCTCGTTGTGCTTTCCGGTTCCGAAAGCAAAAGTACCCTTATTAAAGGTTTCGGGGACCTTGCCGCCCCAGGTGTAAAAAGGATAGCCATCGGCGACCCCAAGACGGTGCCCGCTGGAAAATATGCTGAGGAGGCGCTGGAGCATTTCAGGCTTATGGACGCCATCAAGGGAAAACTCATATATGGGCAGCATGTAAGACAGGTGCTGGACTACGTGGCCAGAGGAGAGGTGGACGCGGGCCTCGTTTATTCGACTGATGCCATGACCGAGGCGGGTCATGTGAGGGTCGCGGCTGTTGTGCCTCCCGGCAGCCACAAGCCTGTGGTATATCCGATCGCGGTCATAAAGGGTTCGGCAAATGAGCGGCTTGCGAGGGCTTTTATTTCGTTGGTTACGTCGCCCGAGGGGAAAAGCATACTGCGGAAATACGGGTTTGAATCTAAGTGAGCGGACCTTGTCAATTGATGGAAACCGGCAGGCAAGCAATGGGGAGCGCCGGGGGTAAAAAATAAAAAAATGAAGAAATGTTTTCGCTAAGGCTTTCATTCCAGGTTGCCGCTGTTGTGACCCTTTTTACGCTCCTTGCGGGCGTGCCGGTTTCCTACGTCCTGGCCAGAAAGAATTTTTGGGGGAAGGAACTCCTGGACGCGGTTTTCACACTTCCCCTGGTGCTTCCGCCAACGGTCACCGGATTTTATCTTATCGTCTTGCTGGGCAGAAACGGCATCATAGGCAGGCCCGTTTACAATCTTACCGGATGGACGGCGATGTTCACCTGGTATGCCGCGGCCGCGGCCTCATTCATCGTTTCCATACCGCTTATGATAAGGACCTCCAGGGCGGCAATAGAATCGGTGGATGAAAACCTTGTAAACGCGTCATATACGCTTGGACATGGCGAGTTGAAGACGGCGCTTAATGTAGTGCTCCCGCTGGCCAGGAAGGGGATACTTGCCGGGGCGGTGCTTTCCTTCGCCAGGGCGATAGGGGAGTTCGGCGCGACTCTCATGTTCGCAGGCGATATCCCCGGGAAAACGGAAACCATGCCGCTTGCAATTTACAGCTATCTGGAAAACGGCGAATGGGGCAGGGCGCGAAATTTGGTCATACTACTTACGCTGTTGTCCCTAACCGTGATTTACCTTGCAAACAGATTGAGCAAAAGGATTTTCTAACTAAGCAAAATGGGGCTTTCGGTAAATATAAGAAAAAAATTTAACGGCTTTTCCATGGACGCGGTTTGGAGCATGGAAAACGAGATAGCTGCTTTATTCGGCTGCTCCGGAGCGGGGAAATCCCTAACGTTAAAATCCATTGTGGGACTCATCAGGCCCGATGAAGGCAGGATCGCTTCAGATGATGAGGTCCTTTTTGATATCTCAAAGGGCATCGATCTTCCTCCTCAAAAAAGACGCCTGGGCTATGTTTCACAGGACCTGGCCCTTTTCCCGCACATGTCTGTAAGGGGCAATATTGAATATGGGTTTCACGGAATGGCCCGGCCCTTTGCCGGAAAAGAAAAAGCAAAAAATCCCGGTGAGGACATCGATCAAATGCTCGAAGCATTCGGGATTGAAAAGCTTGAACACAAACGGCCGCATGAGATATCCGGCGGCCAGAAGCAGCGTGTGGCCCTGGCGAGGGCCCTTATCGGCAGACCCAGGGCACTTCTGCTCGATGAGCCTTTCTCAGGACTTGACGCGCCGCTTAGGGCCGATATGGGAAGACTGGTTTCAGAGATAAGGCGGGAATTCAATATTCCCGTAGTGCTTGTGACGCATGATCTTGCCGAAGCAAGGCTCCTGGCGGGCAGATTGATCGTATACCACGGCGGGAAAGTGGTACAGGCCGGAGCCCCCGATGAGGTCATCGGGAGCCCTGCCTGCGAAAACGTGGCGCGTCTTGTAAGTTTTAGATAAGGTCAGAAGCCTTTTAGATTTTATCTATCCGGACGGCGCACGATTTGTATTCCGGCGTGCCGGTTATCGGATCTCTGTGATGCGATGTAAGGACATTCGTAAGCGCTTCCACATGATGGAACGCCAAAAAGACATTGCCCTCCTGGGAGCGTTCGAACACCTTCACCTTTACATTTATTTCCCCGCGCCGCGAGCTGACCTTCACCATCTCGCCGTCTTTGACGCCAAGCTTCCCTGCGTCGGCGGGATTAAGCTCAAGAAGTTCTTCCGGATACAGCTCCATGATGCCTTTCGAGCGCCTGGTCATAGAGCCGTTATTGTAATGCTCGCGCCTTCGTCCGGTGATAAGCACAAAGGGGTATTCGGAATCCGGCACTTCTGCTGATCCCTTATGCTCCAGGGCCATGAACCTTGCGCGTCCGCCGGGCCGCGAAAACATCTCCTGGTAGAGAGTGGCGGTCCCTGGATGGTCTTTGGTAGGGCAGGGCCATTGTATCCCGTTTTCCTCAAGCCGCACATAATTTATGCCGCCGTAAATGGGGGCCAGTGACGCTATCTCATCCATGACCTCCGAAGGATGCGTATATTTCATCTTATAGCCCATCCTGGATGATATCTCGCAGATGACCTCCCATTCGGCTTTGCCGGCAATGGGTTCAACCGCTTTTCTTATCCTCTGAATCCTCCGCTCTCCGTTCGTGAACGTCCCGTCTTTTTCCGCGAAACTTGCGCCAGGCAATATCACATGGGCGAAACGCGTCGTTTCCGTGGGAAATATGTCCTGCACTACCAGAAACTCAATTGAAGACAGGGCCTTGCGGATATGAGAGAGGTCAGGGTCTGTATGGGCCGGATCCTCGCCAAGGATGAACAGCCCCTTGAATTTGCCATCATTTGCCTCATCCAGCATTTCAACGGACTTAAGCCCGGGCTTTGAAGGGAGTTTCACTCCCCATGCCTTTTCGAATTTCTCCCTGATCTTTTCATCCGTTACGGACTGGTATCCGGTAAACGCGGCAGGGGCCGGCCCCATGTCCGAGGCCCCCTGCACATTATTTTGTCCTCTTAACGCCATGATGCCCGTAGCGCGCCTGCCTATATGGCCGCAAAGGAGCGCAAGGTTGGCCACAGCCATCGCTGTTTCGGTACCGGTCTGGTGCTCTGTGACCCCAAGGCCGTAGAGTATCATTGCATTTTTGGCCTCCGCGTACATACGGGCGGCCTGCATGAGCTTATCGGTAGCTACACCGGTCAGCTTTTGAACATGTTCGGGCGAGTATTCTTCCACCGCCTCCTTCAGTTCCTCGAAAGCCTCCGTCCTTTTTTCAATGAAGTCCCTGTTGTAAAGGCCTTCCTTGATTATTATGTGAGCAAGACCGTTCAGGACCGCGATATTTGAGCCGGGCTTCATATTGAGCCACACGTCCGCCCATTTGACAAGCTCGATCTTCCGGGGGTCGCCGACAATTATGCGGGCCCCGTTCTTTATCGCCCTGTTCACATGGATGGAGATGACGGGATGGCCTTCGGTCGTGTTGGAGCCGAAAATGAAAAGCGTGTCCGCCTCCGATATCTGGTCGAAGGAATTGCTGGCAGCCCCTGCCCCAAGACTTGTGGCCAGACCGGCCACAGTGGGGGCGTGTCAAACCCGTGCGCAGTTGTCTACATTATTACTGCCTAAAACGGACCGCACCCATTTGGAGACAAGATAGTTTTCCTCATTGGTGCAGCGCGAAGAGGAAAAGGCCCCTACCGCCTCCGGGCCGTATTTGTCCCTGAGTTCCGTGAAGCGGCCCGCGATCAGATCGAGCGCTTCGTCCCAGGAGGCCTCACGATATCCGTTGCCTTCCCGGATAAGCGGGGTTTTGATCCGGTCTTGGTGATGTATGAACTCATAACCGAACCTTCCCTTTATGCACAGGTTTCCCCTGTTCACCGGGGAGCTGTAGTCCGAGGTTACCTTTGTTACTTTTCCGTCTTTTACATTCAGGAAAAAGGAGCAGCCCGTCCCGCAATAAGAGCATGTGGTCTTGACCTTCTTTGTGGAATGGCCTCTGCCGGAGCCTGCCGAGGGCTTTTCAGTAAGAGCGCCAGTGGGGCAGGTAGAGACGCACTGGCCGCAGAACAGACAGTTTTCGGGGCAAAGGGACTTGCCGAAAGCGGTGTCCGGCTTAGCGTTAAAACCCCTGCCGGTCATGTCTATCGCGCCCTTGAGCATAAGGTTTTTGCAGATATTGACGCACCTGCCGCAAAGTATGCACTTGTTGGGATCAAAAGATATGAACGGGTTGTTGTCCTTGACCGGGAGGTTCCAGCGTTCTCCTTCATACTTGCCCGGAGAGACATTATACATATAAGCCAGTTCCTGCAGGGAGCAGTCACCTGTTTTCTCACAGCACATGCAGTCATTGGGGTGGTTGGACAGGATGAGGGAAAGCATCGTCTTTCTGAGTCCGGTTAATTGCTCGCTTTCCGTCGTGATCTCCATTGCGTCCTGTATCGGGGTTGTGCACGAAGAAAGCGGCCTGTTTATCCCCTTAACCTCAACCAGGCAAAGCCTGCATCCGCCATAGGCTTCCAGACGGGGATCATAGCAAAGGGTAGGGATGAATATTCCCGCCTCCCTGCATACCTCAAGGATCGTCTTGCCTTCCTCGCAATCGATTTGCCTTTGATTTATAGAGACCTTGATCAACTTCCCAGCCTGTTTCGCAGCCACTTTTCCGCCTCTCCTTTCACCTCAGGAAACTTTCTAACAGGATACACCGCCCAATGGCCTATTTTACCCTGCGAAAGACAAATTTCTCAAACATTTAGCTATAAAAAATATAAATGGATCAATGACCAATTATGGGCAAAGGGGGGCACCGGATTTTTGCAAAGGACTTTTGGGGGCAGGACACCAGTCTAAAAAAGTGGGGCTCCCTTTAAAAGGAGCCCCTAGAACAAGTGGGAAGAGGATGTGTTTCAATATAAATTCAAAAACTTTATGAAAAATTAAAGTTTTGAATAACAACTATCTAAAAGTATAATTATAAGATAAAAAATTATCAACCCTTATGTTTAGAAAGGGCCTGCGTCAGATTTGTGGGTTTCCCCCCTTGACTCTTTTTTTTGGCTGTTTTATTGTTGATATATATCAACAATAAGGAGGAACTATGAGCAC
>JAKAEG010000241.1 GCA_021819985.1 Nitrospirota bacterium
GCCACCCTGGCTTCGGTGAGGTATTCACCTGTCAGGAGAGTCTGTTTTTTAAGCAGATAAGGAGTTTCCGTGACCGCGCCCGTGTCCGGATTCGTGACCCTGCTGAAAAGTATCTCGTCATCAGCCGGTATTTTTCCGCCGAACTGGGTAAGCACCTGGTTTTCCTCGCCGGGAATGATGGTGCCTGGAAGCTGCGCGGCAACCGGGGACTCGTCATCCACGACCTTGAATTCGAGCCTTGCGGTCTTGCCGATTATAGATATGGCGCGGGCCGGGTTTTTTATGCCGGGAAGCTCGACAACCAGCTCGTCCTCACCCTGCCTTTGTATGGATGGCTCGGCGACCCCGAACTGGTCCACCCTGTTTCTTATTACCTCGAGCGCCTGATCCACCGCATTTGTTTTTATGTCCATTATGGCTTTAGTGCCAAGCCCGTAGACTGTCATTCCGGCGCCTTCATGGACGACAAGGTCCGGATAACTGTCCTGTATGGTCTTTCTAGCGTCAAGAGAGCCCGGCACTACCTGAATATCCATTCCCGAGACTTTTACATCATCTTTAAGATTTTTCTGAACCAGCGCGCTCTTTATGGCCTCCGCAATGCGCTGTGTCGAACTCTGCACAGCCTGATCGCCTTCGACCTCATAAACCAGGTGCATCCCACCTTGAAGGTCAAGCCCAAGCGATATGCCTTTGGAAGGCATGGTGTTCTGCCACCAGGACGGCATGTACTGGTAAACAGGGGTGTTAGGCAGGAAAAAAATAATGCTGGCGGCAATTACTGCTGCTATAAAGATGACCCGCCATAAGATCCTTTTCTTCATTGTCTCCCAAAGACCTCCAGAGGGCGCTCCTGATTCAGATCAAAAGTCTGGGCGCCGTTTCGAAAAAATAAAAAATGCCGAAAATTTACAAACTTGGCGTATTCTGACATAAAAAATGCTCGGAGGGCAAGGGGTTTTTTTACATAAATCGCCCTTCGGTAAGCGGAAGAGAGTTGAAAATTAAAAGGGTTTTTGTCTTTCAGGCCATCCTGAGGCCGTTAATGAAAAGCTGGAATTCGGTCTCAAGCCTGCGGGCCGCCTCGCGGCAGCCTTTCATTCTGGTCAGGAATATCTCGAAATATTCTATGACCTGAGAGATGCGGGTGTCTATGACCAGGTTCAGCGTTATTATCCTGGCCTCGGGATCGACATTCAGGTCGGATTCGGTTGCGGCGAAGTTCACCCTGTCATGGATATCGCCTTTTATATCGTTTATTTTCCGGACACGGCTCCTGTGGACGTCCGCTTTGTCGGAAATAATGAGGGCTGCGGCAATGGGGCTTGGGACCACGCCTTCAGATTCGTCGTGCACCACTATGGCTGTCATCACCGTCGCTATATCGCGCAGCGGATATTTAAGCTCTTCAAGCACCTCTTTTGCCAGAAGGGCGCCGGTCCTGTGGTGCTCATGCCTGCCTGCCAGGTTGCCTACGTCATGAAGAAGGCCCGCCAGCACGGCAAGCTCAGTGTCCTTCTCGTCAAAGCCCAGCTTTTTAAGCATGTGATAAGCGGAGCTGGCCACGATCTTGACATGCCTCAAACCGTGCTCGGTATACCCAAGCTGTCTCAGGTACTCATCGGCAAGCTCGATATAGAGGGCGGCTTTCTGATTGTGAAGGACGGATTCTACAATGCTGTGGAACCCGTCCTTGTTGCTGTTATTCCGTTTCTTTCTCTGACCTGACTGTAGCGATATAGGCTTTTCCAACTTTCACCTTCACGTTTTCAGCGACCTTGAGCACTAAAGTGTGTTGCTCCACCTGGTCCACTACCCCGTATATGCCCCCCTGGGTAATGACCTTGTCGCCTCTTTTGAGCGTATCCAGCATCTGCCGGTGCTCTTTTGCTTTCTTTTGCTGGGGCCTGATGAGGAGGAAGTAGAAAATTACAAAGATAAGTATGAGAGGGAGAAAACCGCCGAGCATCCCGCCGGGACCTCCCGCGGGCGCTCCGGCCGGCGCCGCCCATGCAAGCGCTGTAAACATATATTACACCCCCTTTTAAAGGCCTTGATGTTTAAAGTTTATACTAACTTTTAAGATACTTAAAATCAATCGAAAAGAGGAAGAGGCGCTAAATGGGAATAAGGCGGGGATAACATGGCTTGCCCATTCTCATAAATGAAAATGCCGTACCGTCATGGCAGACTTTGGGCAAACCGCCTTTCCTCAAAATGGATGCCCGACTAAAGCACCCGGGCATGACGTCTTAATAAACCCATATTCATGAGTTAGTCCGTACTTGTATCCGGTTTGCGCGGCCAATCCGGCAAATGTTAGATTTAATTGTAAATATGGATACCGATTTGAAAATACTGGCCCTTCCTCTTTACGGGATAGGGGATGTCCTGATGGCCACCCCCGCGCTGAAAAACATAAAAGAGAAACTCCCTTCCTCCCGGCTGACCTTTCTCCATATGTTCAAAACCACCAGAGATGTCCTGGCCGGAAACCCCAACGTGGATGAGAACATCCATTTCCCATTCCTTGCAGCGGGCAAGCTGGCGAGCGCGAAATTCATTATGGGGCTGAGGGGCAAATATGATGTTGCCATCAATTTTTATCCATCCAACCGGCGGGACTACAACTTGGCCTCCTTTCTTTCCGGCTGCCCTGTCCGTATCGGGCACACATACGTTAAACATAACTTCAGGGAGATGAACTTCCTTAAAAACCGCACCCTCCGGGAAGATGACGAACTGCACAATGTGGAGGAAAACATACGGCTCCTGGATTTCCTGGGCATAAAGTGTCCCATGCCTTACCCGCTTGAGATCTTTTTGACCGGGGCCGAAGACGAAGAGGCCTCCCGGTTCCTGGCGGAAAACGGGATAGATGAAAAAGAAAAAACCCCGCTTATAGGGTTTCATCCAGGGACAAGCGCGTTCAAAGAGCATACCAACAAGAGATGGCCTTCCAAAAAATTTTCGGAGCTTATCGATTCCATCGCGGAGCTTTCCCCGCATTCCAGGTTCCTCATCTTTGGCGGGCCGGAGGAATCGGGTCTGAAAAACGAGATAAAACAGGGATGCGCAAAAGGCCCTCTTGTCTATCCGGTTGAAAGGCCTGGCATAAGGCAGACCGCCGCTGTAATGAAGAAATGCAGGCTTTTCATCTCTAACGATTCAGGTCTCATGCATCTTGCCGCGGCTTTAAGATTGCCCACTGTGGGGATATTCGGACCTACGAACCAGAAATGGGTAGGTCCCTGGGAATGCCCCTCAAGGGTGGTTCGGAACTCCGATGTCCATTGCGGACCCTGCTTCAGGTATTCCCCGGCCTCCCTTGCATGTGAAAAAAAATACGATTTCAAATGCCTTCAGGGGATCACTGTCGCCCAGATGCTGGAAGCGGTAAAAGGACTGGTGAAATTTTAAAATAACCCTAACGTTGCATTACTACGTTGTCATTCCGGCTTGTCCGGAATCTTTCCCCGTCTTTTCTTTGCCGTCATTCCCGCGCAGGCGGGAATCCAGGTTAAGACAACGTCAAAATGGATGCCCGACTAAGGTCCTCGGGCATGACGAACTTTACTGCTTTATGAGATTTTTTCAGCCAGCCCGCTTATATCTTGACGCGCCAGGCGGTCTTGCCCTGTTTGTCTTCCAATATTATGCCTCGCTTTTCCAGGTCGGCTCTGATGGCATCAGCGCGCGCCCAGTCTTTGGACTCACGCGCTTTCTGACGCTCTGCTATTAAGCTTTCGATATCAATTTCAAACTTTGTTATTTGGACATCTTCCTTGAGGACAGCATGTTCTTCTGCTACAACCTTTTTTATTTTAAGTAATGCCCTCTGCCACTCAGAAGGGGTCCTGTTAAAAACATTAAGGACGCCAGCTGCCTCAAGCAGCTCTCTTTTTGCCCCGGACATAAGCTCTTTGGCTTTTGCTCCAGCGGGTTTGGCGTCCAGAAACCGGTTTATCTCCTTTATAAGCTCGAAAATATGCCCAATCGCAAGCGCGGTGTTGAAGTCGTCATCCATGGCCTGCACGAAATGTTTTTTGAATGAGGCAATGATACCGTTTTCATCGTCAAAACCGGCAGGGGATGATTCATGTTTTCCTTCCGGCAGCATTAGAAAATCATCAAGCCGCTCAAGGCTCTGGTAAAAGCGCTCAAGCGTATGTTCCGCCTCTTCCAGGGGTTCGTTCGAGAACTCAATGGGGCTTCTGTAATGGGTCTGAAGAAGGAAAAGCCTCACGGCCTCAGGGTCGAACCGTTGTAGTATTTCCTCTATGGTGAAAAAATTGCCCAGGCTTTTGGACATCTTCTCCTTGTTTACGGTGATGAACCCGTTGTGCATCCAATACCTTACGAACGGTTTTTCCGTGTAGGCCTCGGACTGCGCGATCTCGTTCTCATGATGCGGGAAGATGAGGTCAGCGCCCCCGGCGTGTATATCTATCGTCTGGCCCAGGTGTTTCAGCACCATCGCGGAGCATTCGATGTGCCAGCCCGGACGCCCCGGCCCCCATGGGCTGTCCCATGCAGGCTCCCCCTCTTTTGAGGATTTCCAAAGGGCAAAGTCCATCGGGTTTTTCTTTCTCTCGTCCACCTCCACCCTGGCTCCGGCAAGCATCTCCTCAAGTTTTTTTCTTCCGGAGAGTTTCCCATATTCCGGGAAGCTGGGCACCGAGAAATAGACATCGCCGTCTATTTCGTAAGCATGTCCTTTTTCCACAAGGCCCTTAATTATTTCGATTATTTCCTTTATGTGGCCGGTTGCGCGCGGCTCCAGGTCCGCATCTGCGACACCAAGGCGATGCATGTCCTCGTAATATTTTTTTATGTATTTCTCAGCGACCTTGTCCCATGGGAGGCCCTCACTGGCCGCCCTGTTTATGATCTTGTCGTCAATGTCGGTGAAATTTTTGACAAACCGGATATCGTATCCCCTGTGACGGAAATACCTCCTAATGGCATCAAAGACGACCGCGCTCCTTGCGTGCCCGATGTGGCAGACGTCGTATACAGTCACGCCGCAGACATACATGTCTATCCTGCCCTGATAGAGAGGGACAAAGGTCTCTTTTTTGCCGGTAAGAGTGTTGTATATCTTCAACGCCGCTTCCTTTCCTTCAAGCCTTTCTATATTCCCCAGGATTTCCTGCAGTTGGCTTTCGATAGCGGAGAATTT
>JAKAEG010000242.1 GCA_021819985.1 Nitrospirota bacterium
TTTCTTGATACTCTGCTGCCGTCCTTCAAGAACCTCCTGCAGTAAAAGTCTTCGATTGATTGCGGCCCCGCGCTGTTCCAATACGCTGGCCAATCGTTGATTAAAATGATCAACTAAAGGTGAGAACTGAGTAGTTTCCAGCTCTTCATATACTTTCCCGAATGCCTGCCAATCACTCACCATTTGTTTTGTAAGTCCGACCCCTTGGGGACGACTGATGCGGTATTTCTGCCTCAATTCATCAACGGATCGCCTAATATCGCCCTCAAGGCGGTGCAACTGCGTACCCATTACATCGGGATCATCTAAGGCTTCAACTGCGTTAAACTTTTCATCGAATTTTGATCGCAGCAACTTTGCGTCTTCTCCCGGTGCACCACTCTCAACCCATTCAAAAAAATCTCTCAAAGCATTTTTGAATTTTTCTTTTCGGACACTAACAAGTTTCTCACGCTTCCTGAGCAGATCGTTCCTGGCATCAAGCTCGTCTTTTATTCGGCTGAACTCTTCGCCAAGGGGTGCATTCGAACGAAAGAAGTCAATGGCCAGTGACTTAAACAGATTTTCGAGAATACCCTTGAATTGGCGATAAGCCATGTTCTCTCTAAACCCCTCACGACCTGCTTTTTCTTGCAGTGCTGAGTTGCTTTTTGATGTAATCAGCACGGCCCCAAAGAGTCGTCTAAAAGAAAAATACCAGTCTTTTGCTGCTAAAGTTCGTCTTTTCTCAATATTAAGAAAGTCGTAATCTGAATTACCGTATGGCAAAATACGGACTCCGTCTCGATATATGTATAAGCCGCCGATTCGCCTCAGTTTTGCGTCCATTCTAATCCATTCTTCTTTCTGAAGGAGAGACTGGTGCGGCAATCCCTGCATATACCCAAAGCGTACTTCAAATGGCCCACAAAATGAGGGCCGGCCTTGAGCACTTGGCCAATTCACCGTATAAGATACAGGCGGCCTATCATATATCTTTACCGTGCCTGTAAATTGGCCAAATTCATCTACCTGGCCTTCTATGATTTGATCTGCAGTGAGGAATTCGGCCGGAGTAAAAAATTCTCGTTCACCGATAAAGTCCTGGATATCGCCATCCGATCGATGTTGCCGGAAAGCAGCCTTAATAGGTGGTTCTGGAACATCGGGGAGCATAGTATTTCCAAAACCTATCAAAAATTTTTCAAGATCAGAGGCTTCGGCGTCGTCATTCGTAGCGAGGTCGTCATCGAGGACTGCATCGTAAGGACGAACGATAAAAAAAGTACCATGCCCATCTCCAAGAAGTGAAGGGCCCCGTTTTTCTTGGTCCTCATAGTCAAGACTCTCCAAAATAGCACGGGGTGAGAATTGCATTAATTTAAGGTCCGCTTTGATTCGTGATCTGACTTCTTCCGGCACCTCATTTTCAAGTTCATCAACACTTTCATGAATAAATGAAATGAGATCTTCCATGTTGGTCTTATCTGGGAGAGTGCCACCAGGGAGTGTTTTTATCGGAATACGTATGCGGTCCAGATCAAGCCCCGGCACTTCGAACAATGCCCAATGAATGAGACTCACCACCAAATCATTAAGCCCTTCCCCACGTGATGCCCTCGTTAATACTAAGCATACCGGGCCTATAGCAGCGATGGCGAGACGACCGATTCCTTTTTCGCCCAGTATACGTCGCGGAATCTTTCCATAACCTCCCAGCCAATCCGCGGTGTGTTCAGTTTGTCCTACTTTACTTTCAGTTCCCAGCGTTAGCCAACGATCACGGAACTCTTCTAAAGTCATACCAAAGCCATCATCACGAAGAATCAAAGCCCGCCGCTCCACAAGAAGATCGACTTCCACCCTTCGTGCAAAAGCATCATATGCATTCTTAAATAGCTCGTGCAAGGCTGTTGGAATGCCTGCGATTTGCTGTCTTCCGAGCATGTCCACAGCTCTCGCTCTGACTTTAATTGAGGCCGTATAAAATGTTCTACTCATGTTGCCTTTTAAGGTTTCCGCCTAAGTTGCGTCGTGTTAAAATTTTCTTCTCGATCATAGAAGTTACGATATTCACAGGCATGTGTTCCCAAAACCGAAGAACTGTCCATCCAGCAGAGCGTAATTTCTTGTCGGTGTCCTTATCTCTAGCCTTATTTTTCTCAATCTTTATCTTCCACCACTCATAATTACTCTTTGGAATATTGCGATGTTTGGAACATCCATGCCAAAAGCACCCATCAATGAATATTGCAAGTTTGAGTTTTGGAAACGCAATATCTATAGTGCGCCGTGATGCTCCGGGAACTGGATACTGGATTCGATAACGTAAACCACAATTAAAAAGAGATTTACGGACAGCAATCTCAGGTCCTGTGGCAGTCTCGGGCATGCGACGCATTTCCTCTGAAACAGCAATTGACTTAGAGTGCGGGCGTTCCAATTCTTCTCACCTTATAACATTTCCCCTTGGCATTTCGTAAAGCATTCACGCACTCTATTAGTGAAAAGGCGAGCGTTTTGATCATGTTGACAGGAACGGCATTGCCAATTTGCGTCGCGATCTGTCCCGCATTACCATAAAAACGATAATTTGGCGGGAAGGACTGTAAGAGCGCTGCTTCCCTTAATGTTATCGCACGATCATCCCGAGGGTGGGCGTATCGTCCTTTTGTTACGTCAGTACAACCAGTTGTCAGAGTGGGTGCAACATCATCCCATTTCATACGGCCATATACATCAGGAAAATCATTAGTTCTACCTTTATGGCACCTGAGTTCGAGTGCAGGGGGCAATGCCGACCGGCTCCCCCCATCTTTCGGGATTTGTCTCAATCTTTTTAATACAATTGGTTGATGCCGTCTGGCAAAATGAAGGAGGTCTATAACATCACGCTCGCCGGCAGACAAAGCAGGCAAATGGCCTATGACTTCCCTGACCGTAATTCGCGGCCTTTTTTTGATAGTATCGTAAAAATTGGAGATTATTGCTGCCTTCCTCGAAGCGACCATAATGCACCGTTCTCGTCTTTGAGCAACACCACAGTACGAAGCATCAATTGTCCTTGGTTCACCAAGGAAGTAGCCGCATTCTGCCATGCCTTGGCGTAACGCAGTCAGCAATTCACTCGCTGCAATTCCAGGGACATTTTCAAAAAAGACTACCAAGGGCTTAAATTCCTTAACAAACTTGATTGATTCCAGTATCAAACTGGCCCTTGGATCGTTAGCAACACGTCGCCGATTCTGACTGCTAAACGGTTGACACGGTGCGCAAACGACTAATAAATCTACACGCCCCTTAATGCGTGCGGTTTTTCGTAATAACGCCGGGGAAAGATATCGGATGTCTTCCTGGAAAAGATGAACTCCTGGATGGTTTAGTTCGTAAGTTTTACATGAGATAGGATCAGAATCGACTGCAGCAAGGACTTTGAAACCCTCTGTTTTAAGCCCCTCAGTCACTGCGCCCGACCCACTATACAAATCGATGGCCGTAAAAGTATTTTGCCCCATAGATTTAGCAAGAATTTTACCATAAATATATATATTATTCCATGGGTTTATATGTCCATAATAGATAAGGAAATGGAAGCTTTTTCAGGGTTTTCAGTGGAGTTTTTCAAGGCATCCCCATCAATACTGTCATAATCTGTATTGCCGGGGTCAGGCGCACGCCAGTTATGAGGCATATCTTGAGTCCAGAACAAAAACCTTGATTTTTGAAAGTTAGAATGGAGTCAACTACTGCATTTAAAAGAATAATCCTGCCTTTCAAGTTTAAAGCTATCAATCCTGGCTGATGCTGGTTCCCCCATCTGTCATCACTGAACCCTCCCTTACTGTAGGCTCACCCGTAGTTGTCTTCTTTCGACGTTCAAAAGTTGCCCCCCGCCTATATAACTATAGATGAGGAAATTTGTTCTGGTCTTTTTCATAGCCGTTTTCGTCCCAATGGCTGCCATGGCATCGGAAATCAGGCAGACGTCATACGCCTATTCCTTCGAGTTCGCGGAGAGCCCGGCTGAGCCGGCCTTCGTGATCTGTAATGGATGCCCTCCCAGAAAGGCTCCGGCCCTGGCGCCAAAGATTGCTCCCCCTGCAATCTTCATAAGGGTAAGCGGACCTGAACAGGCCGAACCCAAGCCCGCCAGGCCGGAGTCCGCAAAACCGGCACCTGTAAAACCCGTGTCCGTGCGAAAAGCCCCTGAATGGACTGTCCATTTCGCCTTTGACAGCTACGCTTTCCGCCCCGGAGAGAAGGCAAAACTCAAGACAGCCGCTTCCCTGTTCAAGGGCCCGGTAAACATCACCGGCTATACGGACGATATCGGGACTAAAGCCTACAACATGAGGCTTTCCCTTGAAAGGGCCGGGGCGGTGGCCGGGTTTCTTCGGCAGATCGGCATCATCCCCGCAGCCATCACCGGCAAAGGGGAGTGCTGTCCCGTCTCTCGCATAAAAAAACTTAACCGCAGGGTTGAAATCAAGGAGATGAAATGAGGAAATTTTCAGTTTTTACAACATGTTTTCTTCTGTTTTTTGCCTTTATGTCCGTGGCCTACGGGGCGGCTGCGCCGACCACGCCAGGAACTGACGTCAAGGCGATCGAGAAGGACCTTAAGCAGACTTTCCCGCAGTTCAGGTTCGATGGTTTCCGTAAGACGCCCATAGCCGGCATCTACGAGATCGACGCAGGAAGCCAGATATTTTACTTTTCCCCTCAGGGCTATCTCTTTTTCGGCGAGCTTTACTCCAAGGACGGCGTCAATATCACCGCCCAAAGGAGGTCCAGGCTGATGGCCGCCAAAGTGAAGGACTTGCCTCTTGGCGACGCAATCAAGATAGGCTCCGGCAAGAAGACGGTCATCGAGTTTGCCGACCCCGTATGCCCTTTCTGCCGCAGGGCCTACGAGCACCTGGCCAAGAGGAAGGATGTAACGCTGTACGTCTTTCTATATCCCCTTGCCCAAATCCACCCCCAGGCGGTGGCGATGTCCAGGTATATCCTCTGTTCGCCCGACCAGGCGAAGACCTTCGGCGAGGCGATGAGTGGAGGGCTTGACGGCAAAAACCTCGGTGCCCCCGCTGGCTGCGGCAAGGCAAACGTCCTTAATGAGGACATTGAGGCGGGCAAGAAGGCGGGGGTCATGGGAACGCCGGCATTCTTCATAAACGGAAGGTTCGT
>JAKAEG010000243.1 GCA_021819985.1 Nitrospirota bacterium
CGTCTGCAAACAAACTGATTTTACGGTCGGCCAGGGAATAAACCATGCGAATAAGCGTGACCGGCCGTGTGTTGTAAGCTGTGGTCAACATCTTGACGACAGTTTCCGTTTCCTCGGAAAGCGGTCCGAGCTGATACCGGCCCTCCCTTGTTTCGGTTATCAAACCCCGTTCCTTGAAAAATGTGAGATATTCTCTGAGTGCGGAGAGCTTGATGACAGTATCGGGTTGCAATTCATTCATGAGATTTTCAGGCCGCCAAAGCCTTTCTCTGTGCCGCGAAAGGAGAAGCAACAGCTCCATCGCATCCACAGTCGGCAGGCAGGTCTCTATGAAAAGTTGCAGCTCTTCAGGGAAATCAACATCGGTCATGTCCTTACCTCATTCGGAAAATAGTCTTGCATGCTATTCAGAAATCGGGACGCCTCCCGGTGACCTTTTAAATAATAACTGGCAAGGGTTCTCTTCGACTTCCCTATCCGGATCGTTACGCCGCTATTTTTCAATGCTCTGAAAGCCGCCTCATCGGTAATATCGTCGCCTACGAATATGGGGAGGTATCGGCCTCTCAATTTATTAAGTATCCAAAGTGCGGCTCGCCCTTTGTCCCATGATATATCGGGCATCAGTTCCAAGACCTTCTTGCCTTTCACAATCGTGAGCTTCTCATTGTAAGGAAATCCCTTCACAACTCTAAAGAAAGTCCTTTTCAATCCCGGAATTTCCCTATTGCCTACCGAACGGTAATGAAGGCTTAAGGAAAATTTTTTCCTTTCGACCCAAGCCCCGTCAAAGCATGCGATCTCTTTTTCCAGGCTGCGCCCCAGTTTATTAATAATGGGAATAATTGCGCTGGCCCCGGAATGAATAAACCGCATGTCTTTCCCTGATATGGCAAGACCGTGATTGCCGCCATAGCAGATGTTCCGTATGCCCACTCTCGCTTTGATATCACTGAGCGTCCTGCCGCTTAGTATTGTCACAAGATGGCGGTCTGAATCTGCCAGCGATCGCAGTTGCTCTTTCATCTGCCGGGATAGCACACACTTGGCCGGGTCCTTCTGGATCGGCACCAGCGTGCCGTCGAAATCCAGAAAAAGGGCAAGCCTGCGGCCCGGAAGCGATCCTGAAACCGGGCCTGCTTTCGCGCTGAAGAAGTAAACCGGCCCTCCGCCTTTCCCCTGGTGGCCCCTGTCCTCGCTTTTCATTCTCCGCAACTGGAGGGCCTGAGGCGGGCAAGCGCCATGATCAGGTCCCCCGCCCAGCGGTAGATGTTATTTTCCCTCACCACCTGCCGCATGCGCGCCATTCGTTCGCTTTTTTCTCCAGGTTTCATTGTAAGGGCCCGATAGATGGTATCAGCCATTTCCTCTATGTCGTAAGGATTAATGATAAGCGCGTCGGTAAGCTCTCTTGACGCGCCGGCAAACTGGCTCAGGACCAAAACGCCGTCCTCGTCGTCACGGGCTGCCACGAACTCTTTTGCCACAAGGTTCATCCCGTCGTGCAGGGATGTGACCATGCACACGTCGGCCGTCTTGTAGAAGCGATTTATCTCCTCGTGGGTGTGGTGGGCCTTCAAAAACAGTATTGGCTTCCACTCTTTTGTCTGGAAGCGCCAATTCACGCTTTCAACGGTCTCCTCCACTTCCGCCATGAGGTCATGGTATTTTTTGATATGGGTGCGGCTCGGGGCTCCCAGTTCCACAAAAGAAAATTTCCCGACGAACTCGGGATGTTTTTCCAGGAAGCGTTCGACCGCCCTGAAGCGCTCCGGGATGCCTTTCGTATAGTCTATGCGGTCCACGCCAACGCCCAAGTGTTTTGCGTGTATCCCCTTCTCCTTGAAAAGTTGCCCCCTCAATGAGTTATTCCCTTTTATGGCACTTTCTTTATCCGGGAAGTTTTCAAAACTTACGCTGATCGGAAAAGACTTCACCAGGGTCGTGTGTCCGCCTCTGGTAACAGAGAACTGTTCCCAATCGGTTTTGGACTCTAGGAACCGGTCAACCGCATCCAGGAAGTTATTGCAATGAAACTGTATATGGAAGCCAACGAGGTCCGCACCCAGTATTCCCATGAGTATTTCCTGCTGCCATGGGCAGATGCCGAACGCCTCGGGATTTGGCCAGGGGATGTGCCAGAAAAGCGCGACCCTGGTGTCAGGACGCTTCTCTTTTATAAGCATGGGCAGGAGCGCCAAGTGGTAGTCCTGTATCAGTATCAGGGGGCATTCCTCATCCTTGATTTCCTCAAGCAGGGCCTCCGCGAATTTCTCGTTCACCTTCTGGTAGTAGACCCAATCCTCAAGACGGAAAACAGGACGGGTATGCGTAATATGGCAGAGCGGCCATATGCCTTCATTAGAGAAGCCGTAATAATATCCCTTTTCCTCGTCTTTCGAAAGCCAAACCCTCTTCAGCGTATAAGCCGGTTCTTCCGGCGGGACGAGTACCTTGTCATGTGCGTCCACGGTTTCCCGGTCGGCATCCCCGCTGCCATGCGCAAGCCACAGGCCGTCGCAAATGCGCATTACCGGGTCCAGCGCAGTGACCACGCCGCCAGCCGGGATAATGCATTTCACCCCATGCCCGTTTTTTGTATGCATATAGGGCTCGCGGTTAGAGACAAGGAATAGTTTTTTCCCGCCAAGCTCAGCCTTCATGTGTTCCTTCAGGCGGTTGGCAGTCCAAAGCGAAGCGGCATTGAAACGCAGCTTTGCTTCTTCCTCAGCTTTGGCTCGCGCCGCCGTCAGGCTTTTTGCCATATGGGCCGCCTCGTTGATCAGAGAAGAAAGTATGTCCCCTCTCGGGAAATGCGCGAGCTGGCCCGATTTGTCCTTGCCCGTCCTGACCTCTCTCATCCACTGGGCCATGCGGGCGATGGGACCGGTGATACTCCACCTCACAACGACCAGAGTTATGAAGACAATGAGAACAGTGTAGATAAGGAGCCTGAGCAGGTTGGACTTCCATATTTCTTTCAATCTGGCGTCTATATACGAGGCATCATCGAAGAGCGCCATCGCCCCGGTAATTTTTCCTTTGGCCCGAAGCGGCAAAACATAGATATAAGTCTCTTTCCCGTTTAAATCCTTAAGCTTGGCAGAAGGACTGTTGTCCAGCATTGTTTTTACCGCTTCGGGGAACGGCTGTGATATCCCGGATTTAAGCTCCGGCGTCACGGTTATAATATTGCCGCCCGAGTCGAACACGGCAATGCCTTCTAGCCTCTTGCGGTTGCCAAACCTGACAACGAGCCGATTAAGTCTTTCAGGCAGACCCCGGTTTGCGAGGTATGTCACCGATTCCCTCAAGCTGTCCGCAAGGATGGCGGTCCTCCGTTCAAGGTCATCGGCCATGCGGCTTTTTTCCTTGTCCACCTGGTAAAATGAAAAGCCCACTGTGACCGCCGCCACTACAAGGAAGAGGGACACGATCAGGCGAAGAGTGATCTTCAAAAGGTTTCTCCTTCCTCTACTTCTCTTTTCAACTCATCATCGATGGCTTCAATGATATGAGTTCTTATCTCTTCCGTGCTGTGCATGAATGGGTCGATGGCTTTTATTTTGCTCGCCAGTTGTTTCTTCCCCAGGGCATCGAGCATCCAGGCCGAAAAGTCATCCACTCCGTTACGGGCCCTTGCCTCGTAAAAGTGATAATAAATGGAGCCCTTCTCCAAGGATTTCATAGCTATTTGGAGTTCGATGAGGTTCCTGACCCTCATTCCGGCCGGGGAACTGATGGTAATGCCTTCATTGAAGAAAAACTCGTTTCCCGGGACCACATCTCCGCGGCCGGGGAATCTCTCCCTGTAATCGTCTATCACTTCAAGCAGCTTTTTCCTGAGGTCTTCAATATCTCTAAACTCATAGGGGTCTATAATGCAAAGATGCTCGGAAAGCGTTCTTGCCTCAAGGCTTTCACCCGTCCACTGCGCAAAATCATTCGTATACTCAGGTATATGGCTTCTCAGGAAACATTGATATGTGTGGTGATAGATTGAAGCTGGTTTTACCTCAGCGATCATCTCCCTCAACTCTTCAAGGTTTTTTGCATTTTTCCCAATAGCCTTGGGAATAACAATGCATTTATTGAATATAAACGGCTCTTCCGCATGAATCATTTGGCGCCTCCAATCACAGCCGGCCCGATTTTTTAGCTGGATAGACCTTTAACTCATAAAATCGGTTAGCTTTTTTATCACTACATTAAAAAGATATTTCTATACTGCATCAGGCGGAGGACGGTGCCAGCGTCGAATGGAAGGTCAGAATTTAGTTTTGTCAGCAGCCTTTAAACGGAAAAAGACCCCGCTGATGCAGCTTAACAAGAGATGTGGACAGTAGGCGGAGAAAGGCCGGAATAAAGGAGACGAAATCCATGGATTGCTTTTTGCGCGTCCACGGGAGTGAAAAGCGTGGAGACCGTAGACCACCCGGGCACATGATTCCATGGCGTCCGTCCCTCCGGTATCGGAACATCCATCGCATATATATCTCTTTTAGACGGAACAACTATATTTTTTTTCTGTAAAAGGCAGAAGGTAATCGATGGGACGCCTTCGTTAAGGTCCGGTGGAGGGACGGTAAACTGCGAAACCAGCGTCTCCAGCAGAAAAAGGTGGATGCTCCTTAAGAGCGAGCCTGACGGCCTCGCCCACAGGCCATGCCCATCGTGTTCAATGACGCTGGAAGTCAGAGGCGAGACTGTATAAAACAGGAAACAAAGCAGAAAAGCCGTGCCAATAAGGCGTTTAGGACCGACTCTATAAAGCATTATGCGTTAGTTTAGCATGTATATCGTGACCGTTTCAAATTACCTTGAAATACCGGGGCAACAATGCCTATACTAAAACACCGTTATGAAGAAGCTTGGCAAAAGACATATAACCGGATGCCTATTTTTTTCGTTAGTGCTGTTTTACGCCTTTACCCAGTGTTATGGCACCCGGATACCCGCCGGAAATGAAATCATGTCCTGCGCGCCGCATCAAAAGGGCCTTCCCCGGACTGCGGCATTCTTTTTTTTGGGTCTTCGCGTAAGAGTGTGGGTCATTTATATCTCCTTGAGCATGCAAGTAAGGACTTTTAGGCGAAGGTATTCTTCATCTCTTAGTCCGTATGCCCTTCTCTGAATGACCCTTATCTTATT
>JAKAEG010000244.1 GCA_021819985.1 Nitrospirota bacterium
ATAGCGCTTCAGGTAAGCGTGCCTTCCCATTCAAAGCTCATGGAAGGGCCGTCAAAGAAACTCGCGGAATTTCTTTTTCTCGAAGCCCAGATAAAAACTCCTACCGTGCCTATCGTGGGAAACGCCGATGCCATTGTGCTCAGTTCGCCTGACGGGCTGCGGGCCGCATTGGTGCGGCAGCTTTCAAACCCGGTAAGGTGGGACGAGTCCATGAAGGTGATGCAGGCGGAAGGGGCCGGGGTATTCATAGAGGTGGGACCTGGAAAGGTCCTCTCCGGACTTCTCAAAAGAACGCTTCCCGATGCCGTTTCATTCAATGTGGAAGACAGGGGATCGCTTCAAAAGACCCTTGAAGGGCTCAGCCAGCAGGGGGCCTAGGTTTACATTCTTTAATTAACTTCCTCAAAAAAAACGTGGGCCAGCGGCCATATCTCTATCCGTTCTCCCGTCCATACCCTTACCGCATCAGCCAGTTCCCTTTTTGAAAGCACATATTTGCGGTACTTGGCCCCCGTTGTGCCCCAATCTATGACAACGCCTTTTTTTCTTTTGTCAGTGTGTTTAAGCACAAGCCCTTTTCTTAAAAAAAGCATCTATTTGGGATCTCCGGTGAAAACCTCGGTTTGTTCGGCTGCCATCAGCTTTAATTCCTCCATGTGCGCGCCGAAGATCGAAAGGAGTTTCTCCTTTTCCCTGGCACCAAGCCCCGCGATACCGGCGTAATAATCAAAACCTTCTCCTGAAAAAAATTCAATGCTTTCACTTCTATGTGCAGCGTTCCAGAGGTCTTCAAGAGACTGGAGAATAACGGCTTCCGCAAGGGCTTTAATATTCATCGGGCCCCCTTTTAAAAAATGAGTTGGGTTTATTGAAAAAATTTTTTAAACTGCCGGAAAGGACTGCACGGGAAAAGGGCTCGCCTTTTCCTTAAAACAGTTTCTCACAAAAAAAACGGTTTGTCTTCTTAAAAGTTGGGGCTTGCTTCTATTTTTAAATAACGTCTTTTATCCAGGAGAGGGCGGCTGCGACGGTTGGAAACCCGATAGTGCTTGTTACGGCCAGAAGCGCATGGTACAGCTCCTCTTGAGAGGCCCCGGCCTCAAGCGCGCGTCTTGCATGCGAGTGGACAGCCCCTTCGGAACGCACCGCGGCAGCGGCCGCAAGCTGTAATAACTCCACAGTCTTTTGGTCAAGCGGCCCTGCGCTTTTGGCCTTGCGGCCCAGGTCCTCAAGCGCGGAGAAGAAATCCGGGAATTTTTCTTTCAGGTGGCTGTAATGCTCAGGCAGTTCCTTCATTTCCATGACGGGCCTCCTTATTATTGTTTATCTGAAACCGGAATTTTCATAAGAGCCCTGCCGGCCTCATAAACCTCTTTCAAAGCCGCCGGACGTTTCAAAATGTCGCCTCTCGCGTCCACCCCCAGGTAGCACAACATTTTATGGTCCAGGACGCTTATCGTCCTGAAAAAAGACCTGGCCGTAGCTTCCGAACAGTCCTTGCCTTCGGCCCTGCCCATGCCCCCGACCGACAGGAAAAGCCCGGCCCGTCAATCTGGGCCCTGCGGCAGGGGTCTTTTAAGCATGTACTTTTCATGCCAGAAGCTTTGGCACCGGTCTATCATCGTCTTTGCCTGGGCGCTCACGCCGGCAAAATATATGGGGGAAGCAAGAATGAACCTGGATGATTCCCTTATGGCGGAATAGACCTTTTCCATGTCGTCTTTTACAATACATTCGCCGGTCTCGACACAACCGCCGCAGTCCTGGCATCCCCTTATGTTCATCTTGTTCAGTTCAAAAAGGGTGATTTCGGCCCCTTTCTCCGTGGCTCCGCGCACGGCCTCTTCAAGCAGGAGCTGCGTATTTCCTTTTACCCTGGGGCTACCCATGAAAACAGCGGTTTTCATGCGTACCTTTTGTGAAATTCCCTCGTTGCCAGGGCGAATTTTCTGCCAAACTCGAATGCATCCTTCTGCTCTCCGTAAGAGGGCCGGTAATTGGTTGAAAGCGTGTCGCCGAATACATCGAGCTTCATGCTTTTGAACTCTTCAAGGGACAGTTTTACGGCCCCCCCGGCCCATCCGTAACTGCCAAATGCGCTGACTATACGGTCTTTCGGTCTTAAGCCCTTAAGATAGACAAGAAATTCCGCCACATAGGGAAACAGGTTATTGTTCAGGGTCGGGGAGCCAAGCAGGCACCCTCTGGCCCTCCAGAATTCCTTTATGGCAACCGAAAGCGGAGTGGCGCGGAGTTTTATGACCCTGCAGTCCATCCCCTCTTCCTTTAATCCCTGCATTATGGGCTGGGCCATCTGCCCTGTGCCGCCCCACATGGTGTCGTAAATTATCACCACGCGCTCATCCGTTTTGCCGTTTGCCATGTTCCGGTACATATCGAGCACCCTTTCGGGCCTCTTGCGCCAGATTATGCCGTGGTCCGGGGCTATCATGTCAATGGGGACCCCGAGCCTCGTAATCTCTTCCATCTTGTTCTTTATAAGCCCTCCAAAGGGCATAAGAATGTTTGCGTAATAATCCCAGACGGAGTCCTCAAGCTCCGCTTCGGAAGCACAGGCTACAAACTCGTCGTCAAACCGCTGGGAGCTTGCCAGGTGCTGCCCGAAACCGTCCTGAGAAAACAGGATGCCGTCTTCGATGGAAAGGGTCATCATGGAATCCGGCCAGTGGATCATCGGGGTCTCAATGAAAAGGAGGGTGCGCTTGCCTATTTTAAGCCGGTCTCCGGTCTTGACCACCTTAAAATTCCACCTGCTTGTGTCGTGGTAACGGGCAAGTCCGTCCTTGCCTTTCTGCGTGCAGTAAACAGGCACCCCCGGCATAAGCTCCATGAGTCTTGAGAGCCCGCCGCCATGGTCCGGCTCTATATGGTTTACGATCAGGTGTTTTATTTTTGAAGGTTCCATGAGGGCCTGAATGTTCTGTATGGACTGGTCCACGAACTCAAGCTTCACGCCGTCGATTAAAGCGGGTTCCTCATCGGCAATAAGGTAGTTGTTGTATGTGGAGCCCTTGGGAGTGATGTATCCATGAAAATCCCTGATGGCCCAGTCTATTACCCCTACCCAGTAGACATCCGGTTTTAGCGAAACAGAATTCATCACTCCTCCTTAGTCCGGTTTTATAATATTACCATTTTATGGAACCGCAGTTAAGCTGTCAGTTGCATAAATAAATTCTAACGTTGCATTACTACGTCGTCATTCCGGCTTGTCCGGAATCTTTCCCCGTCTTTCGGAAGGATTCCCGACGCGCTTCGGGACCAGTCCCTTCACTTGCGGGAATGACAACAAGAGGGGTTCAGAGTTCAAAACAGATACCCTGCGGCTTGCCTCGGGGGGTTCATTTTAATGAATTTTTTACGGATGGGCTGTCGTGCCTGATGAATTGTTTAAGGATGCCGCGGAAGGGTTCCAGGCCTCGAAAAAACGGTCCATGGCGGTTGTGCTTCCAATGGGCATATGCCCGTACCGGATCGAAAGCTCCCTGCCGGCCTCGGCCTTCGGTTCTTTATCGATCACCATTTTCCACATGGCCGAGACAAGCCCCGACCTGTCAGCCCCCGATTTGCAATGGATAAGCACAGGCCTTGGAGCGGTCCTGAATGCGTTCAGGATCTCCTGCACCTGCTGGCGGTCGGGTTCAGACGATGCCGAAAGCGCTATATCGTAATGCCTGACCCCGTTGGCCTCGCTGAACTTTATCTCATCCTTGTACCATTTATCGCCTGCGTTTCTTCCGCGCAGATTAAAGATGCTTCTGATGTGGTAAGTTTTAAGATAATCTTCAAGCTGTCCGTAGCCTGGCTGGTCGCACCTGTACGCCTCTCCGGGCGTAACCGCATGAAAATTCCCGTTTCCAAATACCGCCCCAAAATACCCGGCCGGAATCAAAAGAACGATAAATACGGCAAGAAAGATCCGCCGTCTCTTTTTAGGTCTCTGAGTTATCTCCATACTCCATTTTAAATCAATCCGGGCAGGAAAAATAAGGCCTTTTTCGCCTGAGTCAAAAAAACGATATATGCGTTGCCCGTGGCAGTAAATTCGGTTGCAACCGTGGATGGCAACAGATAGAATTCTTAAGTGATAAGGGCAAAAGGAAAGGTCATCTGGATTACCGGGCTTCCGGGAAGCGGTAAAAGCGTCATTGCCGGTGCGCTTCAAAAGATACGCCCCCGCCTGGTGGTCCTCAAGATGGATGAGCTAAGGAAGATCGCCACACCAAAGCCGTCCTACTCGGAAACGGAGAGGGAAATCATCTACCGCTCGCTTGTGTATACGGCAAAGACCCTCTCGGACCTTGGACACGACGTGGCGATCGATGCGACCGGAAACCTGCGCAGATGGCGCGAACTGGCAAGGTCTGAGATGTCCCCTTTCGCTGAGGTCTACCTGAAGTGCCCGCTTGAAATTTCAATGGAGAGGGAAAAAAAGAGGTCCAGAAGAAGGGGCGCACCCGCAGGCATCTATGCAAAGGCGAAAAAAGGCTGGCCGGTCCCTGGGGTTTCCGCCCCTTACGAGGAACCCCAAAACCCGGAACTCGTAATAGAGACGGACCGCACAGGCATCATGGAGTCCGCCCGCCAGATCGACAGCCTTTTAAGGAGACTTGCCAAAAGGCGGCAGGGGTGATTTAGAATCTATGTACATGGGAAAAATAAAAGTACTTCCACCTGACATAGCCGACAGGCTCCGGGCAGGGGAGGTGGTTGAAAGACCGGCCTCCGCCCTGAAGGAGCTTATCGAAAATTCCGTAGACGCGGGCGCCTCAATAATCCGGGCGGAGGTGAAAAAAGGGGGCAAAAGGCTCATCTCTGTCATGGACGACGGGGAGGGCATGGACATAGGCGACGCCCTGTTGAGCCTTGACCGGCACGCAACGAGCAAACTTGAAACCGGGGAGGACCTGTCTGGCATCAGGACGCTTGGCTTCAGGGGAGAGGCGTTGCCTTCCATCGCCTCCGTCTCGGAGCTTACGCTTGTAACAGCCCCAAAAGGGGCTTCCGAAGGGGTCCGTATAGAGGCCAAAGCAGGACAGATAATCGAGACCAGGCCATCTCCCGCATCGGGGACAAAGGTGGA
>JAKAEG010000245.1 GCA_021819985.1 Nitrospirota bacterium
CCGCGTTATCGGTGCAAAAAACCGGCGAGGGTATGAAAAGCCCGGCTTCCATCCTTAGTGCCATGATCCCCATGCCATCTTTAATCGCGCTGTTTGAGGCCACCCCTCCGGCAAGGGCCAGCCTCTTTACTCCGGTCTGCATTATCGCGTGCTGGCATTTCCGTATGAGCACATCGACAACAGCCGCCTGGAAAGAGGCCGCAATGTCCTTCACCTGAATTTCATTGCTCTTTTGATCTTTTTTGAAATTAACGACAGCCGTTTTCAGACCGCTGAAGCTGAAGTCCAAAGAACCCGGCAGATATGCCCGTGGAAACCTGATGGCTTTTGGATTGCCTCCACGGGCGAGCCTGTCTATTTCAGGCCCTCCGGGATAACCCAAAGACAGGAGCTTGGCGATCTTGTCATATGCCTCTCCCGCCGCATCGTCCCGGCTTTTCCCAAGCTCCGTGTAATCGAGGAAATTTCTTGCCAGATACAGGGATGTATGGCCGCCCGAAATCACCAGCGAGATAAAAGGGAATTCCACGCCGTTTTCGATCAGGGGAGAAAGTATATGCCCTTCCAGGTGATTTACAGCTATAAGCGGGATATTTTTTGAGAAGCTTACAGCCTTGGCAAAAGAGCATCCAACCAGCAGGGAGCCTATAAGCCCGGGCCCGGCGCAAACAGCAATCGCCGCAAGTTCCTCAAGCGGGGCGCTGCCCATCGCCTCTTTTACAACAGGCCAGATCATCTCAATATGCCTTCTTGAAGCAAGCTCAGGAACGATGCCCCCGTACTTCGAATGAATGGCCGCCTGGGAGGAAACGATGTTTGAGAGGATACCTGGTTTTTCCGCTCCCTGCCGGAACTCGACCAGGGCAGCGGAAGTGTCGTCACATGATGTGTCTATCCCAAGGATCAGCACGGATTATTTTGTATAATCGAAGACGCTTACGCCGGAGGGAGGCGTGAACGCGAACGCATTGTCTTTCACACCGGTGTTCACCGAAACGTCCTTCAAGGTTATGCGCACCGTGTTTGAGTATGTGTCATGGATCGTGAAACTCCTTATGGGGAACCGCCCGTTTGAGGGCTCGACCTCTATGTAGGCTATCTTGTTAATCGGACTTTTGGGTTTAAGGACCAGCTTGCCTTTTTTTTCGGTAACGCGGAAATCCCGGTCCAGCTTGCCAAGG
Organism: Nitrospirota bacterium; assembly: GCA_021819985.1. Taxonomy (GTDB): domain Bacteria; phylum Nitrospirota; class Thermodesulfovibrionia; order Thermodesulfovibrionales; family JdFR-88; genus JAKAEG01. The sequence continues at coordinate 1,182 of JAKAEG010000245.1, forward strand.
CCTCCAAGCAGGGCCACAGGCGCGGTGCCGTAGGTTTCGGCATTGAACCTGCCCGCGATCGCCTGTTGTTCCTTTTTCTGGTAGATGATGATACGGCTGCCCTTTATTATAACTTCGTCCTGGTTTGTGCCCTGATAGGCATAGCGCATTTCCGCAGGTAACTTTATAATGAAATGCCCTTCGTAGTCCTGTTTTTTACCAAGGTCTTTAAGGAAGCTCTCCTGGGTAAAATCGCCCTTTATGTCCCTGATCTGCCCGTAGGCCGCCTGAATACGCGCGGCAAGCCCGGCCGCCTCCGCATTTTCAGGGCCCATAAAAGCCGGAACTGGAGATGATTTTATCCCTGTGCCAAAAAAGACAGCAGCCATAATGAAAAGGGCCGCGATAATCCGCAAAAGCTGTGTTTTGTTTTTCATGATTTTAGTTTAAATTTGTCCTTCGCCATCTTCCGGGGTCTCTCTGTACCAGGCCTCGTCATCCAGGTCCGGCGCCGGAAAAGGTCCATCATCGTTTTGAATTTCATCAGAGTGGGAGATCTGAATATCACCGGAGCGTGAGATTCCGGCAGCCGCGATATTCCGGTCCGCTTCAATTTGAGCTTCTTTAAGCTGATCTTCTTTGGGCAACCTGTATGCCGGGGCTACCTCTCCAATTTCACCGGGAGCATCCTTTGCCCTTAGCACCCATATCGGGCCGAACTTTTCCTCCTGGTAAACCTGGGCAAGCCCAAGCTTGAGTATTTCAAGTATCGCCACAAACGTGATGATCAGGTGGGATTTGGGAGAGCCTTCATCGAACAGTTCCTCGAACCGGACCGTCTCTTTCTCTTCGAGCCTGGCTATTATCCGGGATATCCTGTCATTTACCGTAAGCGTTTCTTTTGAGATGAGCTGAAGTTCCGCTGGCGCCTTCTCAAGGATTTTCTTGAACGCGCCGATCAGGTCGAACATGGAGAGGTCAAAAAGTGAAACACTTTCTTCCTCTTCCTGGTCCTCTTCTTGGGCCTCTGCCCTGTACAGCGCATCGGACCACCTCTGCCCCATCTCCTTAAGGGCCAGCGACGCCTCTTTGAATGCCTGGTATTCCAGAAGCCTTTGGACAAGCTCAAGGCGGGGGTCTTCCGCGGGGGCTTCGGGCTCCTGCTCCTCTACCGGAAGGAGCATTTGCGATTTTATCTGTATCAGGGTTGCGGCCATTACCAGGAACTCCCCCGCTATTTCGAGATTGAGTTCCTTCATGAGGCCGATATATTCAAGATACTGATGGGTTATAAGAGAAATGGGGATATCGTATATGTCTACCTCGTTTTTCCTGATAAGATGCAAAAGAAGGTCCATGGGGCCTTCGAAAACGGGTATTTTTATGCTGTATTGCTCGCTCATCGGTCTCATTATTCTAACAGAATCATGATAGAATTTTTGCATGACCGGCGATGGAAAGGCCCTTGTTCATGTCGGATGCAGCGGTTTTTCATACGACCACTGGAAGGGTATTTTTTATCCGGAGGGATTGCCGAAGACCAAATGGTTCAGATATTACTGCGGGCAGTTCCAGACGGTTGAGCTTAATGTCACCTTTTACAGGCTACCCAGGGAATCCACCTTCCTGAAATGGCACGAGGAGACCCCCGGCAATTTCCTGGTATCGCTAAAGGGCAGCCGTTTCATAACCCACGTTAAGAAACTGAAGGACCCGGCGCTTCCGCTTGAAAGGTTTTTTGAAAGGATAGAGCCCCTCAGGGACAAAATAGGGGTTGTGCTGTGGCAGCTGCCACCCACCTTTAAAGCGGACACGGAGAGGCTCGAAATTTTTTTAAAAGAGCTGAAAGTCTATAAGGCAAGAAATGCCTTCGAGTTCAGGCACGAGTCCTGGATCAAAGACGAAAGGGTTTCAAAGGCCCTTTCAGATAACGGCTGCGCCCTCTGTATGGCTGACTGGCCCGAATTCGTTCGCGACCTGCCGCTTACATCCGATTTTGTATACATAAGAAGGCACGGGCATGGCACTTATGGCGGCTCCTATACCACGGATGAACTCAAAGAGGACGCCAGTAGAATAAAAAAATACGCCGCCGGCGGACGGGAGGTCTTCATCTATTTCAATAACGACGCCTACGGCTACGCGCCAAAAAACGCGCTTGAGCTTGCCGCCCTTTTACAAAAAAAACTTAAAACGATAAAACAGGATGAGGCCGTCCTGCAGGGAAGATGATAAACAGCCAGGCGGCCAGGATATTTTCTGAAATAGCCGATATGCTGGAGCTTTCGGATGAGAGAAACCCTTTCCGGGTGCGGGCTTACAGGCGGGCCGCAATGGTCGTCGAAGGCCATCCAGGCGACATCTCGAAAATGACCAAGGAGGAGTTGAAGAGGATCCCGGGCATCGGCGAGGACCTTGCCTTGAAGCTCATCGAGATAGTTCAGACAGGGACGTGCAAGGCCTATGACGACGCAAGGAAAAAAGTGCCGGAAGGACTCTCACTTTTACTTACGATTCCTGGTTTAGGCCCCAAAACGGCCAGGGCCATATATGAAAAATTCAAGATCAAAAACATCGCCCAGCTTGAAGAGCTTGCCAAGCAGCACCGCCTTAAAGGCGCCATCCCCAAGATAAAGGAAAAGACCGAGCAGAATATTTTAAGAGGGATCGGCCTGACAAGGATGGGAACGGAAAAAAAGCCCATCGGCAGGGTAATGCCTGTAGCGAAAGAGCTGATAGGCGCGCTTCGAGCGATGGCCCCCGTAAGGCAGATCGAGATCGCGGGGAGCCTCAGGCGCTGGAAAGAGATGATAGGCGACATAGATATCCTTGCCACTTCGAAACATCCGGACAAGGTAATGGACGTCTTTACCGGTCTTTCCAAGGTAAGGCAGGTGATCGCCAAAGGGGAAACCAAATCGACCGTGATCCTCGAAGAGGGCATTCAGGCCGACCTGCGGGTGGTGGAGGAGGGCGCTTTCGGGGCGGCCCTTTGTTACTTTACGGGCAGCAAGGAGCATAATATCAGGCTTCGTGAAATGGGGGTAAAGAAGGGGCTCAAGATAAACGAATACGGGATCTTCGACAGGAAAGGGGAAAAGGTAGGAGGCGAAAAAGAAGAGGATGTTTACCGTGCGCTGGGGCTTCCTGTAGTTCCTCCGGAACTTAGGGAAGACTCCGGGGAGCTGGAGGCCGCGCTCAAAGGCCGCCTGCCGGAGCTTGTCCGGCTTGAGGACATCAAAGGGGACCTGCACGTCCACACAAAACTGAGCGACGGCAATTACACGATCGAGGAGATGGTCAAGGCCGCAATGGAGCAAGGATGGTCATATATAGCCATTACGGACCACTCGAAGGGGCTGGGAATTGCCAGGGGGCTCGATGAGGAGCGCCTGCTTGAAGAGATAAAACAGATCGATTCCATTAATAAAAAGATCAAAAACGGGTTCAGGGTCCTGAAAGGCATCGAGGTAAATATCAAAAGCGACAATACCCTGGATTTTACCGATGAGATACTCTCGAAACTGGACATTGTGAACGCTTCGGTCCACTCCGGGTTCAGGCAGACAAAAGAGGCGATCACCCGCCGGATAACTTCGGCCATGAAAAACCCCTTGGTAACAACGATTTCTCATCCCACGGGAAGGCTCCTTGGAGAAAGGGAAGCTTACCAGGTCGATATGGAAGAGGTGCTCAGGGCGGCCCGCGAAACGGAGACGGCCCTTGAAATAAACGCATTTCCCTCCAGGCTGGATTTAAACGATGCCACCGCAAGGAGGGCAGGGGACATGGGCATTCCGATCGTTATCAATACGGATGCCCATATCCTGAGCCATTTCGGTTACATGTCCTACGGGGTGGCTACAGCCCGCAGGGCCTGGCTTGAGCCAAAAAATATCGCAAACACTAAAAAACCTAGAG
>JAKAEG010000246.1 GCA_021819985.1 Nitrospirota bacterium
CACGCCATCCGCCCCCTATGCGTTTACCCGGTTTACGTATTGCCGTTTTAAAAATTAAGCCCCCGCCCGGAGGCGGGGGCTTTTCTGAACATTTTGCTGGAAGCAGTTTCTCAGACCTGGGTGGAAAGGAAAACAGGCAGGGTCATATGGCCGATCTGGTCCTGCAGTTCCTCTATCTGATTAATATGGCCGTCTTCCTGGTTGAGTATCTGTTCCAGTATTTCACGTGTGGCAAAGTCGCCCACTTCACCCGCCAGTTTTATGCCTTCGTTATACTCCCTGATCGCCACCTCTTCCGACTGATGGTCGTTTGCAAGCTGTTTTGGGATATCGCTGCCAACATGGATCTCCAACAGGTTGGAGACGATGGGTAGGCCTTCGAGGAAAAGTATCCTGCTGATGAGGGTCTCCGCGTGCTTCATCTCGGTAAAGGCCCTCTTTTCAACATTGTCGTGCAGTTTTGTATACCCCCAGTTGTCGTCCATTTCGGAATGCACCATGTACTGGTTGATGGCCGTCAATTCATGGGCAAGAAGCACATTGAGTTTTTCTATAAGTTTAGGGTTGCCTTTCATCTAAAAAAAACCTCCTCCAAGCGGGATATTTTATCACCTCATATTATCACATTTTAAGCCTCTTGTATTAGAACCTTTTCAGTATCTCCCTGGCCGCGACGACTCCGGAGGCCGAGGACTGCACCAGCCCCCTGCTCACGCCCGCGCCGTCTCCCACCGTAAACAGGTTATTTATCTCGCTTTCGAGCGAAGGGTCCAGCCTGGGCCTCATCGAATAGAATTTCACTTCCACCCCGTACAAAAGCGTATGCCTGGAATTTATTCCCGGGGCCAGCTTGTCCAGGACGTCAATCATCTCCATTATGCCGCTCAGATACCTGTACGGGATCACGAAGCTCAGGTCGCCTGGCGTTGCGTCCTTTAGTGTGGGGACCACGGTTCCTCGCCCGATCCGCTCCGGCGTGGAGCGCCTTCCGCTTTGAAGGTCTCCCAACCGCTGCACAATAACTCCCTGGCCCAGGAAATTGGCCAGTCTGGCTATGTGCCTGCCATATGAGACCGGCTCATGGAACGGCTCCGTAAAGGTCGTGCTCACAAGAAGGGCAAAATTCGTATTAGGCGTCCTGCTGCTGGAATAGCTGTGTCCGTTTACGGTCCAGATGCCCTTCAGGTATTCCTTTACCACCTCTCCGTAAGGGTTCACGCAAAAGGTCCTTACCTTATCGTCAAAGGCTTTCGTATAAAAGATCAGTTTGGGTTCATATGTGGCCCTGGTAAGCGGTTCCATTACCGGGGCCGGCACCTCGACGCGCACCCCTATGTCCACAGGGTTATTAATTGTGCCGAGCTTCAGCCTTTTCACCTCTTTTTCGAGCCATTTGGAGCCCTCCCTGCCCGGGGCCACGATCACAAAATCGGCCCCTATCTCCTGTCCGTCTGAAAGCCGCACGCCCGTTACCCTGTATGCCTTTTTTTCGCGCCGTCCCCCTCCTTTGGCAGATATCTGGTTTTTGTCAGTCAGCACCTGTTCAACTTCGGTATCAAAGAGCATATCGCACTGGCCTTCCAGGTGCTGCCTCATCCGGCTGAGCACCCCCATTGCCCGGTCCGTTCCGATATGTCTTATCTTTGACCGGACAAAGAAAAGCCCGTTTCTGGCCGCCTCTCTGGAAATATTTTCCAGCTCGCTGCTTTCGTGGCCGTAAACCTCCTGCGGAGCGCCGAACCGGACATATATCCCGTCCACATAATCTATTAGTTCAAGGAGCTTTTCCTGCCCGATATACTCTTTGAGATAACCTCCCACTTCAGGAGACAAGGAGAGCTTCCCGTCGCTGAAGGCCCCGGCCCCGCCCCAACCGCTTAAAAGTCCGCATAGCGCACAGGCGGCGCAGGAGATCTCTTTTATCTTCATCGGGCAGAACCGCCTGTCGATGTCCCTGCCCTTTTCAATTATGAGGACGCTTGGGTAACGGCTTTCTTTTTTTGCGGAGGCGATCAGCTCCATTGCAGCGAAAATACCCGCAGGCCCCGCGCCGACGATTATGACATCGTACTTTTTATTCAATTAAGCATCCTATCCGTTTATGAGTTTGACCATGCACCTGCGGTGGCGCGGTCCGTCGAATTCGCAGAAATAAATGGCTTGCCATGTGCCAAGGACGAGTTTACCGGCCTCGATGGGCACGCTTGCGCTGGCCCCCATAAGGCTTGATTTCACATGGGCATCGGAGTTGCCCTCGCGGTGGAAGTACTCCATATCCTGCGGGACAAGCCGTGCAAGACTGTTTATTATGTCGCGCTGGACCGACGGGTCAGCCCCCTCGTTTATGGTGACCCCGGCCGTGGTATGGGGCACGTATATGTAGCAGATGCCCTCTTCTATGCCGTTGGCCTTAAGGGCCGCTTCAACTTCCTGCGTGATGTCTATGAACTCGTTTCGCTGCCTGCTGCGGACATTCAGGTATTTGATCATGGAGCCCCCCGTACAAGTGACAAGAAGCAGTGACAAGTTAAACGTCCGTTCTTTTCAGCACCTCATCAAAAAAACCCTGCCCGGTCCGCATCTTTACGGAAAGGTAATGGAAGCCTGCCACCCCGGCTTCTCCATTATTGGAAGCAATAGCAAAAGACTTTCCGAGCCTCATTATATCCTTTTCCGTGGTGATAATCCATGCTCCCTTGGCCTTCTTTTTGATGCGGTTTATATCGGACTCACTGAACATATGGTGGTCCCGGAATTCCATGAACCCCTTAATGACCGCCCCCGCCTCCTCAAGGCTCTGCCTGAAAGAATAAGGCTCCCCGATACCCGCGAAGGCGAAAACCTCTTTGCCGCGCAGCCATTCAGCGGGATAGGAATCCCCGGAACCCTGGGCGGCCACGCGGCCCGCCTCGTACCAGGCCGGATATATCGGGGCATGCGGGTTATATTTCCTTATTTCTTTTTCAAAGGTTTCGGGTATATCCATAGTCTTGCTGACCACGATGATATCCGCCCTTTTCATGGCGGAGGGCGGCTCCCGGAGGCTGCCGACCGGAATGAGCTTTTCAAGATAAAACGGGTCCGTGGCGCTTAGAAGCAGGATATCCAGGTCCCGTTTAAGCCGCCAATGCTGGAATCCGTCATCGAGTATGAAAAGGCCGGGCGGAGCTGTGTTTGACTGCCTCGCGAGGGTGCCCGAGTATATGCCCGCGTCGTACCTGTTTGCGCCCTTTAGGACAGGGATGCCCTGGAGCTTTGAGGCCATCATTAGCGGCTCGTCGCCCGCTTCCTCCGCGCTCATTTCAGGAGTTATGAGGGCCGGGCCGGGGAGACTTCCCTTATATCCCCTGGTGAGCACGGCCACGTGGCGGCCGTTATCGCTTAAAAAACGGGCCAGCGAGACTACAAGCGAGGTCTTGCCGGTGCCCCCGGTCGTAAGGTTGCCCACGCTGATAACCTTGGCCGGAAGCGATCTTGCGTCCTTTGATTTCCGGCTCTTGTCCAGCCTGTAGCCCAGGTAATATATTGTTTCAAAAAGACCCATCACCGCTATTTATTCTACCTTGAATCGGACAGCAAAGAAAGCGATGAAGAATCCTATTGGACCGCATTGCCTTTTTTGTTTTTTCCGTTCAAGATAAAAACCTTAACCTCCCGCTTTTAAATGATTTTTCCGGTCTGGCTGTTCAAGCTGTTCAATGGACACTCCTTAAAAACTCCTTTCTGGCTTCGGCTTTTGAAATGGTTAGCGAGCGTATTCCCCGGGCTTGCCAAGGGGTCAAGCGAGCGAATATGATAAAAAAAACAAAAACCTCCTTACATAAGCTTCCCCGCGGCTTACCCCAGGGAAGATCAATGAAAACCCCTGCCGGTCTCATCATAATCCGCCGGGCCATGATATTGTCCATATCGGGCTGTTGCCCAAATCAATTTAGGCAACAGCCCGATATAAACACTTTTATGCCACAGATACAGCTCGACCTTGCAGACGCCGGATGTTCAGGTTTCACCTTCTTCCAGAAGACCTCGGCAGTTTTAATTTCTGATAAGAAGGAAATGTTGGGTTTCGCTGCGCTCAGCCCAACCTTGTATCTACATATACTAAGTGCTTCTCTTTTGCTTCATCTCATTCGCGTTTTTTCCAATTGTGCTCATAATAACCTATTTTGTAAGATGGTAACCGGCATCTGTCAGCGTCTTTTTCACAGCTGCAATTTGCCCGTCAGAAGCACCGTTATCCTTTGCGAAATCTACGGCATCGGTTCTCACTTTTCGAATAGCCATTTTGTCATCATGGGAAGGTAAAGCGAATCTTTTTGATAGGCCGCCCACAAACTCGACGACATAGTAATTTAGCCAAGTATTTCTTTTAAACAATTAGAACTCAAAGGGGCCGTTATTTCGCCTGCCGTGGTTTTTGCTTTGACTTTCGTAAACATTTTGTTTATTATGTCATTGTGATAAGGTCTTTCGCCTGCAAAGAAACCGAGAGACTGTTTCAGGGCATGAAGTCCCGAAAATTGCCGCAGCAAATTCAAGCGAGGGCGGTCATTAGACTTGCCCAGATTGACGCGGCTGTAACAGTTGAGGACCTCAGACTTCCGCCATCCAATCGCCTTGAAGTGCTCTCGGGAAAGCGGGCTGGGCAGTGGAGCATCCGTATTAATGACCAGTGGCGCATCTGCTTTAGGTTTGAAGCGGATGGCGCATATGAAGTTGAAATTACAGATTACCATTAAAAAATGGAGGCGTATTATGATGAAAAGAGATTTTAAACCGGTACATCCCGGCGTGATATTAAAGGAGATTATAGAGGAACTGGGCATATCCCAGGCCCGCCTTGCGCGCAACATCGGCGTTTCGCCCATGCGAATAAGTCATATTATTAACGCCTCCCGGCCCATGACCGGTGACATCGCCCTCAGGCTCGGGAAATATCTGCGGCAGACACCCCAGTTCTGGATGAATCTGCAGTCGAACTTTGATGTGCAAATTGCACAACAGAAAATCGGCAAAAGATTGAACAGCATAAAACCACTCGCCGCATGATTCTTCCGGAAGTCACAATTCTGGT
>JAKAEG010000247.1 GCA_021819985.1 Nitrospirota bacterium
AGTTCGCGCAGAACTCTGACATGCCGGCGCCGTACGCGTTGTGCCGGGCATTGGTGGAGTCGTTCTCAGTCCAGTTGGTAGAACTGGGAGCAGCAGCATTGATGAGGCTGCCGCCACCGACATAGGTCATATTGGTGATGCCGCCATAAGTGCTGCCTGTCTGGACCGGGAAACCGACATACGTGTTGCCGTCAGCTCCGGTCGGGTCGTACTGGGCCGAGCCGCCCGGGTCATACCCTACTCCGGCGAGGAGCCTGAAGGGACCAACCGCGTTGCCAACGCCCACCGCGGTACCGCCATAGGAACCGCTGCCGGTTATCCTCTTGCTTTGGAGGATAGTTGATTTGCCGTGCGGATCGTGGCAGGAGTTGCAAGCCAGGTTAGCAGCCGGATAGGCCGTGTGGGAGGTGCCGAGGCTGCTGCCAGGGGCCGTCGTGAGTGTCGCGTTGCCGGTAGTAAGACCAAAGTCAGCGGCGACGACCTGGTGGCCGTGGTTAGCCGCTATGGAACTCGCGGTGGCAGTCGTGCCGTCAGGGTTCACGAGAGTATAGGTGTAAGTCGTCTCAATCCAGGCAAAGTCGCCAGCCGGGTTCTGTACTGAACCGGCATGCGTGGTGTCGATACTCATCTCCTGGAAGAAAAGAGGTGTAGTGCTTGTTGCTGCGTGACAGTTGAGGCAGGTGGAGCTGGGGTCCGACCCTCTCAGCAGGTACTGGTTGTTGGTATTGCCAACTGAGCCGGTTAAGGTGTTGGCGGTAGCGCCGTTAAGGGCTGCGCCAGTCCAGCCCGTGACGCCCGCGGTGTGAAGAGCGGTCCTGGTCATCTGGGGCCATGTTGAACCTGCTGTGACGCTGGAGTCATAGGCAACCGTTCCTGAAGTAACCGAGTTGTGCATCGTATGGCAGCCTTCGCAGAAGCCGACGCCGCCGTCATGGAAGGCAAAGGCAGCGCCCGAGAGCCCGAATACGAGCAGGGCCGCCGCCATGAGGACTATAAGTATTCTTGCTGCTTTCATTAACATTCCCCCTGATTTGTGTTTTTAAAACATTCCAAAACTCTGATTATTTGCTTCTTCCATTCTCCGGCGGATTAATACCCCCCGAAGTTCCCACTTGCCGCTAACCGTAACGGCAAGCCCTCAAATCTGTTCCCTTCTGCAACCACCTCCTTTCATTTACAGCGGGGCCTTTTCATTTGTAACGGCACATTGATTCGTGGCCGTTTTAAAAACGCAGGGACCCGCATTAGTCATAACCCATTTTGAAGACGTCCACACCGCGGTTGGCGCCCTGGGATACATAAAGCGTCCCGTCCTTGGCAACCGCCACTTCGGTCGGCACTATCAGACCGCCCATCCCGTAACCGCGATAGCCAAATTCTCTTGCAAAATTCAGGTCTTTGTCGAAAATCAGCACGGCGCAACGGAGCCTGTCCGTTACATAGATATAGCCCTTGTCATCCACGGCGATCCCGGAAGCGACTCCGAATTTTCCGGCTCCGCTTCCCCCAACTCCAAACCCCTTAACCTTCCCGTCGGGGGTGACCTTGTAAGCCCTGAAGGAGGTCGGTATCGTAAGGTACATATTGCCGGCGTCGTCCATAGTGAAACCGAAAGCGCCTACATCTCCGGCTTTCATAAAATTGCCGGACTTGTCTTTGATCTTGTCCCATCCCATTGTGTGGAAAAGGTCCCAGGTCCGGAGGCAAACACCCTTTTCATCCACCTGAGCAACCAGCAAATGGGACAAATCAGCCAAGTAGAGATGCCCACCCTTGATAAACAGCTTGCCAGGCTCGAAAATGGAAAAAGACGGCGGCAGATTGGTTACCATAATCTTTCGTTTCAGCTCCCCCCTGTAATTGCAGAAGCCTATGAAATACCGGTTGTCCCCGCGTCCATATGAAAGGGTTAATATATTTCCGTCTTTATCCACCGCAAGGTCTGAGATTACCCCAAGATTGCCGGCCTCGCCGAACTGGTACGTCTGCATGCCAGCGGAGTTGAATATGCTCACCGTGTCGTCACTGATAACGTAGACCTCGCCGGTGTAGCCATCCACGGCAAGCCGCGTGCCGAAACTGTATGGTATGCCGCCTGAAAAATTCGCGAGCTTGAAGAGATAATAAACGGTAAGCCCGTATGCGCCAGCCTGGCCGCAGAACACAGAACAGAGCAGAGCTGCGCCAAATAACGCAACACTCCGTTTAATGAACTTTAATCCCTTCCTGTTCGCTCTATTTCCTGCCCTGCCATGCATGATTCTGACTCTTACCCCTTTCAGTCAATCCGCAATTCAAAACTGACTTAACCAACAGTTGTTCATAGTTAAGCAATTAATATGCCCACTTTTTTACTAATTAATAAGTAATTGAAAAGAAATAATTTTTTTAAAAACATTAGCAATTTTGGGCGGGAAAACTCCGGATTTTGCGTGATTTCACCACCTTGTTAATAAAAAAAGTGTTTTTTGACGGAAAGTCAATTTAAGGAGCTATTGAATGGAAAGAAGCAGAATATGGCGGCCTGAAAAAATGAGTCCCGATGTTTATAATAAAAGTGATTTTTTTCCAGGCTAATGAAAAGACAGGCAAAACGCATCGAATATTATCTGGCGGGGCTGGTTGCTGCGGCAGCCTTCCTGGTTTATCTGCATGCCCTGAAAAACGGGTTTGTCTACTGGGACGACCAGGTATATGTTTACGAGAACCTCCACATCCATTCATTGAATGCCGCTTTTTTGAAGTGGGCTTTTTCCAGCTTCTATGCCTCCAACTGGTTCCCGCTCACCTGGATGTCTCATGCCCTTGATTACGCCATCTGGGGATTAAACCCCGCGGGGCATCACCTGACAAACATCATTCTGCATTCTATCAATACCTTTTTTGTGGTGGTCCTGACGATAAGGCTTATTGAGGTATGGGAAAAGACTGCCTGCCTAAATCCCCTCACCCTCCGCTTCGCTCCCCCCTCTCCCATTGGGAGAGGGGCAGGGGTGAGGGCAGATGATAATTCAGTGAGGGAAGACGGCAATTCTTTTCTGGCCGGCAGGGGGAAACTCATTGCCGGTGCGATAACCGGACTGCTCTTTGGCCTGCATCCCCTGCATGTGGAATCAGTGGCATGGGTATCGGAGCGAAAAGACATCCTTTGCGCACTGTTTTACCTGCTGAGCATTCTTGCATACATAAGATATGTCAAAGGAGTTTACGAACATAGGAACAGGTATTCACCCTATTTGCTTTCACTATGTTTTTTTGCACTTGCCCTGATGAGCAAGCCGATGGCGGTAACCCTTCCCGTTGTCCTGCTTATTCTGGACTGGCACCCCCTTGGCAGGATATTTTTATTTTCTTTCAAGTCCTCCAGGACCGCACTCATTGAAAAACTCCCATTCTTCGTCTTAAGCGGCTTCTCGTCCTTGCTGACCATTATGGCGCAAAAAAAAGGAGGGACTGTAATGCCGCTTACCCGTCTGCCGTTTTCCGAGCGCCTCCTGGTGCCTGCCAGGTCCCTCGCCCTTTATCTCTGGAAGATGTTCCTGCCTTTGAATCTCGTCCCTTATTATCCATACCCTAAAGACGTAACTCTGCTGTCTGCCCGGTTTTTCCTGCCTGTCATCCTGATCGCCGCGGTAACGGCGTTCTGCCTGGTTAAAGCCAAAAAGCAGAAATTATGGCTTGCCTGCTGGGGATATTACGTTATAACTCTTCTGCCGGTGATCGGCATCGTCCAGGTGGGAGAGCAGGCGATGGCGGACAGATATGCCTACCTGCCGAGCCTCGGCCCTTTTCTTGCCGCAGGGGTGGCCGCGGCATGGGCCTGGAAGAAGGCGGACTTTTCCAAACAGAGGCGGGCATTAAAGGTGGCGGGCGCTTCTGCCGCCCTCCTGATAGTGATCTCAATGTCCTATCTCACCTTCGGGCAAATAGGCGTATGGAAAAACAGCCTCGTATTCTGGAATTATGTTATTAAAAAAGAACCGGGTAAAATATCGATTGCTTACGAAAACCGTGCAGTCGCCCTTGAAGATATGGGACAAACCGGAAGAGCCATCCCCGACTATATCGAGGCGATCTCAATTGACCCGTCCTTTTTTGAGGCACATTTTAACCTGGCAAGAGCTTTTACTGAAACTGGCCGCCTGGAACTCGCTATCGCGGAGTATAAAAAAGTCGTTTCCCTGGACCCGTCATATGCGAAGACATACAATGACATGGGGGTTGTGAGCGCCAGGATGGGACGGCTGGAACCGGCGCTGAGAGATTTCAGCAAAGCCATCGTTTTAGACCCTGAGAATACGGAATTTTACATAAATCGCGGAAAAGTTTACTCCATGTCCGGCAGCACGAAGCTTGCCGCCCTCGATTTCCAGAAAGCCTGCGGCATGGGAGACCAAATGGGCTGCCAGGAGTTGCGGCAAACGGGTGTACATATTTAATGTTATATATTTTATTGACTTTCGGCAGCTTACGTGGCAAATTAATCTCGCTTGGGCCGGGGCCGATCATGGTCCTACTATAAATTTTTTCAATTTTCAAGGAGGTCTTTTTCAGATGCTGACAGGCAAGGTGAAGTGGTTCAATGACGCGAAGGGTTTCGGATTCATTACGGCGGACGATGGCACGGAGGTCTTCGTACATTTCTCCTCCATCAACTCCGAGGGTTTCAAGAGCCTGGCTGAAGGACAGGCCGTGAGCTTTGACGTGGAGCAGGGCCCCAAAGGGCCAAGAGCCGTAAACGTGGAAAGAAAATAAAAACCGGTCAAAAATTCATACAGAGGGCGTTAAAATTCTTTATATAAATTTTAACGCCCTTAAAAATTCTCCGCATTTTACAAAAAAGACCCCCGGCCAGACCTGCTCCCCTCGGAATAAAAAATCTATAATTAGTTTCTGTTGCGAAAGCCGTTTTTCCGCGCAAAAATTACTAATGGAGGGGTACATATTGGGAGGTGTTGCTACGTCTAATAGCCGTCATTCCCGAGGTAGTAATCGGGAATCCAGTGACTTTTTTTGTTTTAAAATCAA
>JAKAEG010000248.1 GCA_021819985.1 Nitrospirota bacterium
TAATAACGAGCGTCGCCCGCCCGTTTTTGGCAGTTCCGGACTCTCGTTTCCTGTGATAGAATTTTATCAAAAGAAAGGGACAGGTGAGGCGATGAAAAAAATAAAAAACTCTTTCCCGTTTTTTTTGATTTTTTTAGTGATGTTTTTCGTGTTTTCATCATTAGCGGCCGCGCAGCCCAATAATTACATAGTCGGCAAATTTGGGGGATACTCCCCGGCATCCAACGACCTGACCGGGTTTGATACCGATTTCAACGGCGAGTTGGCCTTCGGCCATTATTTCAATAGAAACTTTGCCACAGAGTTCGGGGTGGGACATCTTCAGACCTCGGGCACCGTCTGTTTAGACGTCAACTGCTTCACTCTTGGGACCCAAAATATAGACGCCACCTATATCGATGGGACGGCGAAGCTGGTCTTCCCCTTCCCGTATTATTATCCGCCCGCTTATAACGTGTCCTCAGGCGATCTTTATGTGGGCGGGGGCGTGGGCGTTTATTTCGTGCATGATAATTTGCTTGGAGACGCCACAACGCCGGGCGGCCACATCCTGGGCGGCGCGGATTTCAATATTACAAGGGAGGTCTTCCTTGGGCTGGAAGCAAAGTACATTTTTTTAAAACCTTTTGACCAGCCCTCAACAGATATGGAAGGTTTCATTTTTTCAGGCAATATAGGATACAGGTTTTAAGTTAAATTAAAAAGGCGGCTTTCGCATAAAAAAAGAGGGAGTTGGCCAACTCCCTCTTTTTTTACGTTGTGCTACTGTTACTTCCCGGCTCCCGCTTTTTCAAGCGCGTCCACTTTCTTTTGCAGCTTGCCTACCTTCTTCATCAGGGAAACGAAATTGAAATAGCTCACATCGTCTGCGGGCAGGCTCTCATCGCTCCCCCACTCGATCCAGGACGCGTCGTAAACCCTGACACTGAAACCCAGGGCCCTCAGAACAAAGTACGAATTGGCAGCCCTGGTGCCGGTCTGGCAATAGGTGACATACTCTTTGTTCTTGTCCAGTTTGGAATAGATCTTTTTCAGGTCGGAAACGGGCTTAAGCAGTGTCGAGTCCTGCTCGTAATTCTGGGCGTAATTCATGTTCACCGCGCCGGGTATATGGCCCCCGCGCACGGCCCTTACGTCCGTGCCCGCGTATTCTCCGGGAGTCCGCACATCAAGCAGGACCACGCCCGGTTTATGCAGATGTGCGCGGACGAATGCTGTCGTTGCATATTTTGAAGGGACCGGTTTGGCCTTGAACGCCGCAGCGGGAAGGGTGGTTTCATCTGTCGCAAGCTGGCCTTTCCACTCCTCGATTCCTCCGTTAAGGACGTGTATGTTGGGCATTCCAAGATAATCAAGCATCCAGAACTCCAGGTAGGCCATTTCCCTGCCCGCGCCCACAAGTACCACGTCCGAATTTATAGTGAGCCCATTTTTGCCCAGTATTTTTTCTTCGCGCGGGACCGGGAACATGATCGCGTCCGGCTTGGTCTGAAGACCGCTCACTGGTATGCTTATCGAACCCGGGACATGCCCGCCAAGATAATCCTTTGTGGCCCTTACGTCCACGATCACTACCTTCCCGCTGTGCGCGGACAACCAGCTGCTATCCACAATAAGGGGTTGTGAATTTCCGGCGGCCATGGCGGAGGTCAATGATCCGGCAATCAAAAACGCCAGAGCCATTATCAAAGCGGCCGTGAACGGGAAATACCATTTTCTTTCTGTCATTTGCAAGTTTCTCCTTTTGGAAAATTTTTAAAGTATTTGCTTTATAAAAACAAAATATGTATGAGCAGGTCAACTTCAAATTGTAATTTGAATCACTTCGGGAGGTAACTCATGTTTATTTATTTTGAATGGCTTGGGTAATTGGGTATACTTTTCAGATGATCTCTTATGGCGTGGCGGCGCATGGCGGTGTTGGCACACCTGAAGACCTCTCAGACGGCTGCAAGGCCGCCTGCGAAGCGGCGTTTTTAATGCTGGAGGCTGGCAGGAACGCCCTGGAAGCCGCGATAGAGGCGGCGCGCATACTTGAAGACGACGGGCGGTACAACGCGGGCAGCGGTTCGGCCCTGCGCATTGACGGCAAGACCATCGAAATGGACGCTGCCGTAATGGATTCGGAAGGCAATATCGGGGCTGTCATGAACATAAGGGAAGTGAAGAACCCTGTGCTGGTAGCGCAGGCCGTCCTGGGAACGCCGCATGTGGCCATGGCCGGACGGGGGGCCGAGGCCTTCGCCAGAAAACTTGGGTTCGAGGCTTATTACAAGGTCTCAAAGAGGGCCCTTGAGAATTTTAAAAAAACAAAAAAGACGCTGAAAGAAGGCGACACTTTCTGGGAATTTTATCTGGATGATATCTCTGAGCAAAAAATACCAGGCCCGGATACAATAGGCGCGGTGGTCATGGACGGAAACGGGCTTTTCGCCACAGCGGTCTCAACCGGGGGCGCCTCTCCGATGATGGTGGGACGGGTGGGGGACACGCCCATGCCGGGCTGCGGGTTTTATGCCGGCCCGCGCGGGGCCATAGCCGTAACAGGAGTGGGCGAGGAGAGCATAAGGAAAATGCTGGCAAAAACAGTTTATGATATGGTCGCGGAGAACATGGATGCCCAAGCGGCCTGCGAGAAGGGCCTGCGCCCTTTCGCGGGGCAGAAAAGAATAAAAATGGGGATCTTGGCGCTTACGAAACAGGGCTGCGGGCTGGCGGCCACAGACCCGATGGCGCAATACAGGATGATCAAACAGGCGTAAAACGCTGGGAAGCAGAGATAACAATTTTGAGAGGAGTGTTTTTACATGGGAATACAGCCTGAAGGCGAACAGATGAGGAAAGCGATCAGATGGGTTTCCAGCAGGCGCGAGGAAGAACCTGGGGCAAATCTTTCGGCTTTGCTCGAGGAGGCCTCCATGAAATTTGACCTGTCTCCAAAAGACCAGGAGTTCCTGATGCGCTTTTTCATCGAAAAAAAAGAGCGGTAAATTTTTGTTCTGAAAACAGAAAACACTGATAGAAAAAATTAAAATTTATGTTCGAGCACCATAAGGAAAGATTGATCAGCCGCGGGGAGTTCGCCAGGCGGCAGCTGAAATATCTGTGTTTTTCGCTTTTGATGCTTGCCTTTTCGCTCTCCATAGGGACGGAGGGGTACCACATTTATGGCAGGCTGCCCTTTATCGACGCGTTCCTCAACGCCTCGATGATCCTGACCGGAATGGGCCCCGTTGACCACCTGGACACATTTGGCGGCAAGCTGTTCGCTTCTCTTTATGCCCTGTTCAGCGGCGTGGCCTTCCTGACCTTTATCGGGGTGCTCTTTGCGCCTGTTTACCACCGGTTCCTGCACAAGTTCCACCTGGATTCCATGGAGGAAGAGGATCCGGACTAAAATTATTTAAAGGTCTTCAATACATAGTTGGCGATCTTCTTCGCGTCGATAATGAGGTGCAGCGCGTGCAGCCCCGTCATGGCGTAATAGAGGCCGAAATAAAGTATCTCGCCTTTTGGGAGTTTCAGGAGCACGGGGGAATTGGGATAAAGTCCCCTCACGATCTTCCAGTGCCACTCATAATACTTGATGCACAGAAACACTATCCCAAGAGCGATCGTAAGTGTCTGAAGCTTCATGGAGAGCGCTTTTTTGCCTTCCTTGAGCGCGCTGATCGCACCGTGGTCACGAAATTAAGTCCCGTCAGTATCGATTTTACCCGGACAAGCCGGAATGACAACAGCGTATGCAATGTTAGGGTAAAATAAAAGTCATTATGTTTATTTCGAGCATATCCCGGAGAAAATACTTTGAGCAGAGGCGTTTATCTTCAGGTCCGGCGCGTATCATTTTTTTTGGTTTTTTGTTTTTTTGCGCCCTTTTTTTGTCCGGAGGGCAAGCGCGTTCAAAAGTAAAAGAGGTGTCTTGCGGACCTGAGCGGATAATCGGCTTTTGGAATACACAAAAAGGCGACGCCCACATTGAGTTCTACAGGAGCGGGAAAATGTTTCTGGGAAGGCTTGCCTGGCTCAGGCAACCCAATGATGAAAAGGGCAGGCCCGCCGTGGATGAAAACAACCCTGATCCGCGCCTTCGTAAACAGCCTATACTTGGCCTTGTGATAATACACGCGGTCTATACAGGCGGGGATTCATGGAAAGGCAGAGTTTACGACCCCGACAGCGGTAAAACGTATAATTGTCTGATATCCCTGAAAGGCGCCGGCACGCTTAAGCTCAGGGGATATCTTGGCCTGTCAATTTTTGGCAGGACTGAAACCTGGACGCGCGTCAAAAGCAGTTTCTGATTTGATTTGATTCCCTCACTTTTAAAAAACCTCTCCGGGTTTTCAGTTCAATGTCTCAACGTAACAAGCGTGGCGCCCCAGCCGCCGGCTAAAAAATCCTCGCCCGCAAGCCGGAACGAGGCCACCTCCGGCAGGCGTTTCAGTACGGAGTGGACCTTTTCCCGAAGCTTTCCGGTCCCCTTCCCGTGTATTATCCGAAGATCATGGATACCGTGTTCCCTGCACAAGGCGATATATTCAGGAAGCAGGCTCTCCACATCACGAGGGTCGAATGTGTGCAGGTCCAAAACTCCGTCTATCGGTAGTTGTACGGCATTTTTATCGGGGGATTCTTCTGAACTTTTATCATCGTCATTCATACGCCTGAGTTTATCAGAATTAAATTAAATTGAATTATTCAGGCCCCGCATTCTGAAAGTATGGTATATTTTTGGTTATGCCGGGCGGGCTGTTTGGCCGGTGAATGGAATGGAAAACAAATTAAAATTCTTAAAAAGAGGACCTTTTATTAAATGAAACGGGAAATAAACAAGGCGGCGGGGAGGCGGGCATGAAGGTACTTTTTTTGAACCCCCCATCGTTTGCCGGTTTTGACGGCGGAGCAGGGGCCCGTTACCAGGCAAAGCGCGAAGTGCGCTCTTTCTGGTATCCGGCCTGGCTGGCCTATGGCGCGGGTGTTGTGAAGGAAAGCCTGCCTGTGGACGC
>JAKAEG010000249.1 GCA_021819985.1 Nitrospirota bacterium
CAGAGATTTCTGTTTGCGGGTACTCTTCAAAACAGAAATGCCGCTGCCTGATTCTAGCAGCGGCATCCTTTCCGTCAATCGGATTTTGCCGTGAGCTCCCACCTGCCCATCCGCAGGCTGATCCACAATTTTTAACGCTAGTGGTTATGCTCCATCATGCCCATCTCATGCGTACCCTTTTTCTCACCACAGCCGTTCATGCACAAACGGTCTCCCTCATGCATCCGCAGACGTTCCAGATTTCCCCTGAACTTTGTCCTCTGCTCCGGCGTCAGTTTTGATTTGGCATCCTGCATCGCCTTTATGTGCGCCAGCCGCACATCCGTTTGAAGTGAGGCGATTTCCTTAAGTTTCGCCTCGACCGCGTTCATGTCCACCTGGTCTTTTTGAAGCCCGTCTTTTTCTAGAATGTCCCTAAGCTCCACCTTTGCGATCCGGATGTCCGCCTCTTTCCTGATGGTATATTTCTCAACCCCGCTTCTGATCTGCCTAAGCGCTTCCTTTTGCTGACCGCTCAGACCCAGTCCCCTGAAAGCCTCCCTTATCATCCGGTGCCTAGCCTCAAACATCATACCCATATGCCCATGCGTCACTCCCGCGCCTTCGCACCCGTAGCCATGCATCTCCGCAAAAGAACTGTGCGGGGCGGATACCAGCAAAACAAGCCCAAAAAACCCGAAAAACAATGCGAGCAAAAGCTTTCTCATAATAAAGTCTCCTTTTTTGAAAAGAATTTGAATGTCGCAAATTTATAAAAAAATGGCGCCTGGCAGGGCCACGCCTCATGCCAGGCGCCAGGGAGGAGGCAGACTTGAATATCGCCGGTGAAGAAAAGACCTGGTGGACGGGCGATTCAGGAAGAAGTATTTCATCCATGTATTTAAGCGTACAACAAAATTTTTTAAGTGTGGGTAAAGGCCCCGTGAAAAAATGAAAGGTTTTGTAAAGCGGCTTAATGTCTTCCATACACTTCTTTACAAACAGCGTGCGCTCTTATCGGATAAAATATATTTTTATCGATCTGTAAAGAAATGAGTTCGAAATGGACATGAAGAAAAGCCTGTATATGGTCTCCGCTATCGTCCTGATCGCCGGTTTGGGCGGCGCCGCCCTCATCTATTTGACAACCGACGATTATTCGGACAACGTTGGCTATGAAATAATTGACGGACAGGCCTACCCGATCAACCCGGAGGATTCCAAGACATATATGCACGATATGGAGATCTATGGGGGAAAGGCAAATGTCATCGCGGATGAGTTCATGCGCTGGTTTGACGGGCTATGGCACGGAAAAGGTTTGGCGTACACTGTGGCTTTTTTCGCCATTTTCATATCTCTTATATTGGTCCTCTACGCCAGCCGCCTGCTATCCGGCACGGGAAAAAAAGAAAACAGCCGACCCGAAACGGGCTAAAAATATCAGCGGGTCCAGGAACATGTCTTCGCCAAATCCCATATTTGAATTTATTAAATGAAACTCGGAGACTACCGGCAACGGGACTATTCTCAAAATCCAACCCGCACCCCTTTTTCGGTTGAAACACTGGAACTGACCCGGCGTGTCAAGAAATTGGAATAAATGAAACAAGGTTTCGACCAAAAATAAACACATTCAGAGGATGGCTCCGGTGAAGGTTATCAGGTGCAGCTAACGGATGGCATTAATTGTAAATAACACTTTGTAGAAAAATATCACCCGACTCGTGCTACATACTGCGTTGGCTCCAAATCGCAGGATTCATCAATTGCGCCCGGCAATGTAAACAGCCGAGGGGCACGGTGGAAATTAAAGACCCGGTACACATGATATTGTCCCGCCTTTACCTTTGAAGTCTCCAGTTCATTCTGGGTCACAAAAAAAGGCGTGTAGACACCGAAGCCGGTTGTCTTCACCTCAATCAGGCGTTCGCGGCCGTTTGCGGAAAATGAGAGGACATCATAACCTTCCTGATCTCCCTTGGTCAGCCTTCCGAAACCCTGCCTGAATTTCATTATGGCCCTTGGGACTGAGTGGTGGTGGCAGATTGAAAACGACAACGGCTCGTTCCAGCCAATGGATATGGCGCGGAAGCTGGAAGCATTGAACGGGTCTGTCATGGTGACCTGCCTTAATAAAAAACGTATCGGGGAGATCATAGATGCCATTCAGAAAGTCGAAAGGCACGCCCAGAAAAAGATGGAAGAGGCAATAAGGCTTGGCAGGGAGGTGAAAAATAGGAACAGGGTCCCCCTGACACAAAGATCTCATTTTTGCCTGCTTAGCGACTTCACTCTGGACGTGGGTGGCGGTATCCATGGGACGAAGTGGATAAAGGGGACCAGGGAGGAAACTGATATACGCCCACCCGAAGAAGAAAACCTGAAAAACCACAAGAAAACTGTGAAGGTGTTTTAAAGGGAAACTCCTTGAGAAAATTCGACTATATCGAAATTGGGCTGCTCAGCGCAAGAAAAATTCGCAAAATGTCCGGTGGCGAGGCGACCTCCTTATATGGGGTAGATAAGGAGTTCATGCCGGTGGTGGGGAGCATATTCTGCCAGAAAATATTCGGATCCCTGGAATCCGGCGTATGCACGTGCGGTGTCTTCCATAAAAACTACCGCAGTCTAGAGATTAAATGCACGAAATGCGGTATGCGTCCGACCGACAGTTCGGCAAGGCGCGAGCGATGGGGGCATGTGGAACTTGCCATTCCGGTCGTCCATAGATGGTTTAAACCGTACATATCCTCGCTTCTGGACATACTGCCCAAAACCTTGGATGCTGTGGTCCTGTACAACCTATATTTATTGCTAACTCTTTTACGGAAAATCTCGCGTAATTCATGCCGGCTACGGATAGCATATTTCTGTCAGAGACTATTCGGCTCCGTAGGGTCGGACGTATGCACTGAGTTACCCCAAAAACCAATCTTTGCATCTATTAGCTGTAACTGTTTTTGTAACCCTAGTCCTCAATAATGACCAATCTGGAGCAATCACAGGCAACAATGATGAGAAAAGATAAAGTCCTTGATATTAAAAGAAAATCCCCTAATATCAAGGACTTTTAAGAGTTACTTCAATGCTGCTTTTATGGTCTCCAAAACCGTTGTGGGGGCGACCTCACCCAGGGTTCGAATCCCTGCCTCTCCGCCATAATTCAAAGGGCAAGGTTTTGCCGGATTTAAATCTATGCTGATCTGGCCTGGTTTCCTCTCCCTTTTGTCATTGACCCGAAAATATGTTCCGTCAAGAAGTATTCGGACTTTGACGTCATTCCCGCGCAGGCGGGAATCCAAGTTAAGGACTTTAAGGCAAATGGATTCCCGATTAAGACCTCGGGAATGACGGGGGATTTAAATCTTGCTTCATAACTTTACAATAATAGAAAAATTCAAAAAAATAATTCTGCGGATTTTTTTATGCGGCAGAAGAATCGATGCGAGGTCATAAAAATCTAGGAAACTTCCAATCCGGTAATATCAAGCTCCCTGCCCTGGGTGATGTTTATTTTTTCGCCTCCGCAGAGGGGACAGGCAAAGACGAATTTTTCATTGGTGGAAAAGCTCTGTCCGCATCCAAAACATGAACCGCCAAGCGGGACCTCTTCGATCACAAGCTCGGCGGCCTCAAGCGGAGTGCCCGGCTTCAGGGCCTCGAAGGCAAATCTCAGGGAATCGGTCAATATCCCGGTCGCGCCCCCGATCCTCAAACTGATGGCATCGATCCTCTGGTAACCGGACTCACCCAATTTGTCGATGGCCGTCTCCACAACGCTCTGCATTATGGAGACTTCATGCATTGGGCGGGTAAGCAGCCTCCTCGTGTTCGCTTCCTTCGCGCTCAACGCGCTCTTTTTCTTTGCTGTAAGCGTCCTTGCCGGCGTCTATGGCGCTTTTGATCATGTTCCTTCTGTCGTTAATGGCCTCTTTGCCTTTTTGAAAGCTGCCAGACACCTTCCCTTTTACATCTCCAACATATTCTCCGGCCTTGTCCAGCGCATCGCCTGTGAAATCCCTGATGCGCTTTCTCGTCTCGCTACCCGAAGCGGGTGCAAACAGGACCGCGGCCGCCGCCCCCACGAGCGCGCCCAACCCAAATGCAATAAGGACATTGCCGCCACCGGTGCGGCCATCTTCATAACTCATGTTCAGAAGCCTCCTTCTTTAAAAAATTGGCTTTTAGGATTCTCGCCGCCACTCCAATCCCAACTTTCAACCCTTCAGCGCTTGCCCTTGCCTTAAGACTGGTCAAGCTCAACATATCTGAGATCTTTCCTATTTGGAAGGCCAGTTCCCGGCCTGCGCCTGTCACCGCCTTCACATCGTCTTTAATGCTGTTGGCCCCTTCGACGAATTCCCTTATCTCCTCCGAAGCCGCCGCGAAGCTCGTTATGGCCGGGGCAAGAGAAGTTTCGATCCTGAGCAGAGATTCATTCAGTATGCGTATCTGTTTTCTGAACTCCAACAAGCTGATAATGATTGCGGCAATGATAACAAGACCGACCAGCGAGGCAACGGCAAACAGCACGTTGAGCAAGTTTTGAGTCCCTCCCTTTCGCCCGGCCTTACTTCTTACATCCCGATTTTATATCATTTCATGGAAATAAAAAAGAGGAGAATTATGTAAGCTCTCCGTTTTCTTTTTCTCTTATGTAAGCTATCCTGGCCATGGGGACGGAGACCCAGCCCGAATCGGATTCAAGCAACACCTCGGATTCCCCGATTTCCACGAGTTTTCCCGTGTAGACGATGTCCGCCGTGCCCACCTCCACTATTTTTCCGGTCAGGTCGATCATCTGCCGTATCTTTTTCCCGTTGGGCCCGCATTGTAGGCGATCTCACCTCCCAATATGAAGATACAAGATGAATAAAAGACCCATAAAAGAAAGAACATGAAGGCGGAAAGTGGCCCATAGATGTTGCCCGCGCGGAAAATGGATTTTATATAAAACGCAAAGAAATCTTTTGCCAACACTATCATAACCGAAGTAAAGAGTGCCCCCCATGCGGCCTGTGAC
>JAKAEG010000006.1 GCA_021819985.1 Nitrospirota bacterium
GTACTCAGGGACAGCTTTGAGCAGGTCCATTACATCAGAAAGAGTGGCGGGTTTTTCTTTGTCAAACAGCTTTTCCAGAAAAGTGCTGACCATATTGTCGGCAACGGTATGAAAACAGGCAAACGGAATGCCCAAAAGCCTGGCTGAGTCTGAGGCGCGGGTATGGTTTACGGGCATCAGTCTCCTTTGCACCTCTTTGGCCCGTGAGTCCATCAGGTCTTCCGCTATATTTATGGGGACACCCGATCTGCCAAGTATGTCCGCCTGCATACCCATCACCTGATAAAGGTTTGCGTAGGCCGTGCCCTCCGGGTGATGAGCGATCACGGCATCTACCTGCCTGCCCCTTGCCTTAAGAGCGTCGGTCAGCAGGAGCTCGGGAGTCTCGATATCTATTCCGGCAAGAACGGTTTTCACCTCTTCATTTCCCGTTCCGGAGAGTATCCTGGTGTCCGCGTAAGGGTTTGACAGCGACTCCATATCGAAATACGGCTTGTCTTCGTCCTTCAGGGCATCGTAATCCTTTTTACGGATCAAGAGGGTGTTTGATACGATCTCTTTGCCCCTTGGATCGTTTTCAATCCCGGCGGCAACCGCCCTCTGATATATCTCTTTCAGCTTCATTTTGCCCCCTTGCCCGATAATGCCGCTCTTACCTTTTCGCTCACCAGCTTGCCGTCCATACCCTTCACTT
Source organism: Nitrospirota bacterium (assembly GCA_021819985.1). GTDB lineage: Bacteria > Nitrospirota > Thermodesulfovibrionia > Thermodesulfovibrionales > JdFR-88 > JAKAEG01. Next base: position 695 of record JAKAEG010000006.1, read on the forward strand.
TGGGCGAGAGTACGCGCATGACCTTGCCCATGTCCTGCGGGCCGCCGGCCCCGGACTCGGTAATGGACTGTTCTATAAGGCGGTCGAGTTCCTCAGGAGCGATTTCCGGAGGCATATACCCTTTGAGGACCTGGAGTTCGGCTTCCTCTTTTTGGGCAAGGTCCTCCCGGTCGCCTTTCCTGAATTGCTCGACTGAATCCCTGCGCTGCTTGGAAAGCGTAGAGAGGACCGCTATGGCCTCATCGTCTGAAAGCGGAGCGCCCTTATCGATCTGCTTGTATTTGAGCGCCGATTTCACCATTCTCAGGGTCTCAAGCACAAGCTTGTCAGCCGCCTTCATGGCCGCCTTCAAATCGCTGTCGATCTTTTCACTCAGAGACATCTTATCGTTCAGAGACATTGCAAAAATGCCTTATCCTTCCCAAAATAAATTTTTTTAAAATAAAAAACCTTTATCTGCTGGAAGGTCTCTGTTTTTTAGAAGCTTTTTTACGGGCCGCGATGGCCTTTTTCTTCTTTTTTATACTGGGCTTGTCATAGAACTCGCGCTTTTTGACCTCCGATATGATCCCTTCGCGGTCGCACTGCTTTTTGAACTTCTTAAGCGCATTCTCTAGGGATTCCCCTTCGCCCACCCTGATATAGGGCATGCTGTCATCAACTCCTTTCAACCCATTTATGTCTTCTGGAATGAAATATAATTTATCAGGTAATGTAAGCCACAGTCAAGAAAAATGGATACAAATGCCCGCCCCGGATGTGCGAGGCAACCACTTTTGCTCTTTTTTTCTTTTTTCGCGCTTTAAGGCAAAAGAATTTCCTGATTTGAATTTACTTTGGAGACTACCGGAAAATACTTGAAATATATAGCTATAAGCCTTTTTTATGGGTATTTTTATTGACAAAAATACGGGGCAACTGGTATACAGTAATACTTTTCGAAAATTCCCGAATGGACAAACCGGGGCGCCGCACGTCTGCGGGGTTGTTTGAGGCGGGCCAAATGCCCATGGAAGTGAATATTTCCTGAATTTTACAGCTTCCCAACGGTTTGACCGTGGGGAAGACAATACCTGGCGCGAAATGGAGGTGTATCTGGATGAAACTTGGCGTTTTAGTAAGCGACTATAAGATTTGCGTCGAAACCATTGACAGGATGAAGTCGGACAATCTGGGCCTTGTCCTGGTGCAAAACGGTGTTTATCACGCGGTGCTAAAGGAAGGCGGCAAAGAGTCTTCACTGCTTGGGAAGACCCCCAGGCTTTATGTGCTTTCGGAGGACCTGCAGTCAAGAGGGCTTTCGGCGGAGCAGGTTGACAAGCGGGTCAAGGTAATTGATTACAGCGGACTGGTAGACGTCATCTTTAACGATTTTGACAAAGTAGCCTGGCTCTAGGAGGATATAAGAAATGGGAGTTTTGACGATGGGCGTTTTCCCTGGCCTTGTGGGCTCAGGGAGTTATGATTTCGCTATGAAGCTCGCCAAGGCGGCGGCAGACAAAGGGCATGTTGTGAACATATGGTTTTCTGGCAATGCCACGGTTTCGGTAAAGGCCCACCAGAAACACCTTAAGGACTACTCGACCGGTGAGAAATACCTGGTCGAACTCCTGGAAAAGGGCGTGGAGATATGCACCTGCGAGGCCTGCACGATTTCCAGAGGCGTCCAGAAGACCGAAAGCATTGCGAAAATCCAATGGAACGCAATGCACTGGTACCTGTCAAAGATCCACTGCGCCGACAGGGTCCTGCAAATAGGAGGTGAATAAGAATGGCTGATGTAAAATGCGCTTTCATAGTACAAAGGCCGCAGTATAAGGGAGAGACTTCAAGGCTCGCCCTTACGCATGCGCTTTCTTATCAGACGGTTGAGGTTCTCCTTGACGATGGCGATACGGTCACCCCTTCTCTTTGCTTTGTAGGCGAAGGCGTGCTGGGCATCTCAAAAGGGCAAAACGCAATGGCCCCTTACGGCATCAATTCGAGCGAATTGCACGTGAAAAATTGTCTCCTGGTCGATCTTGATGTATATGTGTGCAAGGAAGACCTGGAAAAATACGGCATCCCGGAGGACCAGCTTCCCGATGCCGCGGATATGGAGGCGGAAAAGACGATCAATGTGGTCCCTTTTGCCGAGATCGAAAAAATAATGGAAGAGGCCAAGCACGTCCTCTTCTTCTAATACGAATCCTCATTGCTGAAAAAAACTAAAGGAGGAAATTTTTAGATGGGCGAACTGAGCAGCACAAATCCGACAGAGGTACTGGATACCTTGGGTAGGGTCTGCCCCTATCCCCTGGTTTTGACTAAAAAGGCCCTTGAGAAACTCAAGGGGGGCGATATAATAAAAGTCCTCTGCGACGCACCCGCTTCGGCCGAGGACACGATACCCAGGTGGGCCGAGAAACTGGGTTACGGGTTCGAGTCCAAAAAGCTGGAAGACAAGGGCTACTGGGAGCTTTACATTCAGAAGAAGTAAAAATTCTGAACAAAAAAATAAAAAAGGGGAGACCGGAAAGTTTCCCCTTTTTTATTTTTCTATTTTTACAGCTCGGAAATTGTAATCGCCGAAGAGGGGCAAACGCCCAGGCAGCTTTCGCAGAACACGCACTCGGAACCCTGATGCGGATCCGATTTGCCATCGCTCATCTGGAAGACCTCATTGGGGCATATGCTTACGCATTCCTCGCATCCCGTGCACTTTGCGCCGTCAACTGTCACCGTATACATATCAATTCACCTCCTTGTATCTTTAAATGTTTTTAAAGAAATTTGATTTTTAAAACGAATGGATTTCCTGTCCTGATCTTGTCCTGAACCAGAAAAAGCATTTAAAAATATATTATCCGTAATTTCATCTTTTTTTCAACACAAACTTGTTGGAAACGGACCGGGCAATCCGGGTTTACAGAGAGTATTTTTCAGACTTGCGGGACCCGGACACCGGGGGAGAAAAACTTTTTCTCCCCCGGTGTCCGGCCTTCGGTCTTATATTCCTACGTATTGGGTTCGGAATGGCACTTCCAGCAAGGCAGGTCCACGGCCATGTACTGATGGCACCTGTCACAGAACTGTTTTTTGCTGGAATGGCATTTCCAGCAGGTGTCCCAGCTCATATCGTATTTTTCGCCAGTTGTGCTCACGTAAGAGCAGCCCTTGCCGCTCAATACCATTGACATCCATCCCCTCAGCAGCTTCATATGGTTTGCCCTCATGAACTGCCTGGACTCAACACAGTGCTTCACCTTCATCTGGTTTATGGCAGGCGTATCCAGGGATGGTGAAGGCCCCGGGTTGGCCTTTCCGGCATTGTAATAGATAGGGAACGTCACGATGCCCAGGAAAATAACAAGACCGGCTATTATTTTTCCGCCGTTATACATTGGCCTCACCTCCGGCAGTTTCGCCTTCGGCCTGGGTAACGGCCCTTGCCGATACGCTCACGTCCTCTTCAGAGGCAGGAAGGGGCTCGCCCCTAAGATCGGTCTCCCTGGGTTTCTCTCCTGTCATCACAAGGGCATTGGCCAGCAGCTCATGTACGCCGGCCACCGTTACCCCGGGGACCCAGTAATTCATTGAGGTCGTCAGGGCCGCCCTGTCTATGGCGCAGATGTTGGCCAGCATGTTCACGCCATGCTTGTCATGCACATACTTGACCGCGTTTGCCCGGGCCAGTCCGCCTCTCAGGCGAAGTTCCATGTCCTCGCCCGCGTTCAGGCCGGAGCCGCTTCCGCAGCAGAACGTTTGCTCTCTTATGGTCTCTCGCGGCATCTCGAAGAAGTTCCGGCAGATATTGTTTATTACGTACCGCGGCTCCTCGAAAACACCCATGCCTCTTGCCGTATTGCAGGAGTCATGGAACGTCACGTTCAGATGATCGTTTCTCGAAGGGTCGAGTTTGAGCTTGCCATGTTTGATAAGGTCCGCCGTGAACTCGATGATGTGGGTCATCTTTGTGGCCTTGGCATTCTCGAATACCGTGCCGGTTATCGGGGACTTGGGGACCTCAAGGAAATCAGCGGGGCCATTCCAGGTATCCATGTACTGGTTCAGGACCCTCCACATATGGCCGCACTCGCCGCCAAGTATCCATTTTACGCCGAGCCTTTTGGCCTCGGCGTATATTTTTGAATTGAGTCTCTTTGCCAGCTCATTGGAGGTAAAGAAACCGAAGTTTCCGCCCTCCGATGCATAGGTGCTCCAGGTGTAGTCGAGCCCCAGCTCATGAAACAGCATCAGGTAACCCATGCAGGTGTAAGTGCCGGGGTCGGCGAACAGGTCGCCCGACGGGGTCACAAAAAGTATCTCCGCGCCTTTCCTGTTGAAGGAGGGATTTATGCGGATGCCGGTCAGGGTCTCGATATCGTCGAGCATGAACTCAACATTGTTCACGATCGTGTGGGGCTCCAGACCCAGGTGATTGCCCTTCATGTAGCAGTTGGCCGCGGGCCCCATTATCCATTCGATGTTAAGTCCTATGAGGTTCAGCAGTTCCCTTCCAGCCATCGTGATCTCGGCCTGGTCGATGCCGTACGGGCAGAACACGGAGCAGCGGCGGCATTCGGTGCACTGGAAGAAGTAGTACCACCATTCCTTGAGCACCTGCAGGTCGAGTTCCCTTGCCCCGGCAAGCTTTCCAAGCACTTTTCCGCCAGTGGTGAAATATTTCCTGTAAACGCTCCTCATGAGTTCGGCCCTTAGAACGGGCATGTTCTTAGGGTCGCCGGTGCCGATATAGAAATGGCATTTGTCGGCGCAGGCGCCGCATCTTACGCATATATCCATGAAGAGGCGGAGCGAGCGGTATTTGTCCAGTCTCTCCCTCAGGCCCTCTATAAGTATCTCCTGCCAGTTGTCCGGCAGTTTCCAGTTCTCCTCGGATGGGTTCCAGTCCCTTGCGTTAGGGAAACCCACTGTGTTCAGGCTTTTGGCCTTCGCGCCCCAGCAGAACATGCCCGGCCTTATCTGGGCAGGCGTATCCATCCAGAACTTTTTGGGAGCCTTGTAATCTATGCTTTGAAACAGCTCTTCCGGTTTTGGTTCTTTTTCTTTCGCCATGTCCTACTCCTTTTCCACCGGCAAGCCGGCCATTTTCATTTTCTCCCGGAAATCGTCTTCGTACTCTGCATATGTATGGACCTTCACGGGATAGTTCCATGGGTTTACATGCCTTACAACGCGGCTGTTGTTGGACAGGTTCCTTGTGGGGCTCAGGAAGACGCCGCCCGCATGAACGAGCTTGCTCCAGGGGAAATAGGCGAAAAGCGTGCTTATGAGGAAAAGGTGGATATAAAAAATAGTGCCAATACCTGCCACCGCCGCGGGATGCAGGCTGACAAGCCCCATCACCAGCTCTTTTACGCCAACCACATCAACCCTCAAGTGGTATCTCATCAGCGCCCCGCTGGCCCCTATACCAAAAAGCAGGAAGAGCGGGAAGTAATCAGCCGGAAGCGTTATGGCTTTCAAATGCGCCAGCGTGACCCTCCTTAAAAAGAGGTACGTCACTGCCGCAAGGAATATCACGTCCGTTATATATAACGCGGGCACTCCCCAGTTCAGAATGCTGTCCAGATGCTCAAGCGCCTGGACGGGCACGGGCACGCTCTGGAAGAAAAACCTCAAATGCCTTATCACGATCAGGAGGAAGGACCAGTGAAACGCCATGCCCGAAAGCCAGAGCCAGGGGGCCCAGCTGTAGGCTATGTAGTCCCCTTTTATTTTCGTCTTGCGGTTTTTGAAAAGGGAGCGGAAAAGAAAGACCTCAAGGAGCATTCTCATTATTACCCCGCCTGTCCCCGAGGGGTTCTCAATGCTGTTTGGCTTGATCCAGGGGAGGGATTTCTGCTGCCCGCAGGTGGTCGGAATATGAAAAGGCACAGGAGTCCTGCCCCATTTCACGACCTTGTAAACAAAGCCCAGAAGGAAAATGGCCGCAGCCGCGTAAGGAACGGCGACGCCAAACAGGAAATACAGGCCAGCCGCTTTAACGCCCGCGATAACAAGCAAAACCAGAAACACGACAGCCAGGAACGGCACCAGTGCTTTCATCCCTTTACCTCGTCCTCCTTTATATTAATTTTTACTTTTCTGGTCCTCACCGCATCCGCTGCAATCATTACAGTCTTTCCCCCCGGATGGGCTTTTTCCTTTTTCTTCTTCCTCTTTCTTCTCAACCAGAAGATTTGCCTGCTGCAGAAGCCTGTACGTATGACTGCGCACCTCGACGGCTTTCAGCTCGTATATCTTTTCCTTGCATTGCATGTAGAAATCAAAGGCGCCCAGGGCAAGCCTGTCCACAAGAGCGCCAAATTCCATCATCTGCCTGTAAAACTCCTCACGGCCCGGCTGGCTGTTCAGCGACCCGCTCCCCTTTGCCTCTTCCATGACCGCCTTTTTCAGAGAGAAAATAAAACCAAGCGCTCCCGAAGCGGTAAAGTCCTGCACTGCCCTTACCCGGATGACGTTCTCAAGGAATTCCCCAAGGCGGTCCGCTCCGCCGGGCTCAAGCCCTTCGGCCCCGAGGTGCGCCACAAGCTCATCGAATATCGATGCCAGGCTTTCAGATATTATGTTACCGACGGGGTTGGTAAAACGGCTTTTCCCGGATTTGAGCAATTCAGAGGTCTGGACAGGATAGGTCTCAAGGACATAATCGAACCATCTTTTTACAATGGCCGGGCGTTTTTCCGCGAGGAACTCTTTTAGATCCATAGCTGGCTCACACAGGTTTTAGAATAAAACAAAGCGATCAAATCAAAAATACCTTCTTCTCAAGTCATAAGACGTGCGGGGAAACGGCTTGCGAATCCCCGCCGCGCCTTTGAATAAAAAAAGGAAAAAACCTGATTGCTACACGCACCCAGTGGGTTTCGGAAGCCCTGCATAGAGGCAAGCCTGCTTTGCGGGACCGGCCGGGTACAGCTGGTAAAGATATTTGGTATTGCCCTTCTCCGGGCCCATGGACTTGGCGATCTCTTTCACGAGTATCTTTATCATCGGAGCGATCTGATATTTCGCGTAGTAGTCCCTGAGAAAATTTATTACTTCCCAGTGGGCTTCCGTGAGATTCATGCCGTCGCGTTCAGCCAGTATAGTGGCGAGCTCAGGCGTCCAGTCCCCCAGGTTTACGAGATAACCGTCATCATCCAATTCGATCTGTTTGCCCTGGAAATCAATGGTTGGCATTTCTTCCTCCTTGGTTTTTCGAGAATAATCTGTTTAGTATAACTTTTTTCGGGATTGTTTGAAACAGCCCAAAGTCGTAAACAGTAAAATAACAGCGGCTGAATCGTCAAATTAAAAAAACTAATTTTAAAGTTAGTCTTATTTATAATTTAAAAAATATATCTAAAAACTGTTTAAGCCAATGTAATATCAGTCCGCAAATCAGGCTCTATTTGACTTTTTGGGAAAGATATAATTTAAAATAAAAGCTATGGAAACGAACCCTTTACAGATGGTGCTTGAGGCCAGTACGCTGGTGAAATTGGTTGTTTTACTGTTGCTGACATTCTCCGTGGTGTCCTGGGCGATAATCATTTACAAATACCAGTACATGTCGCGACTTGCCAAGCAGAACCGGATCTTCTTACGGGCGCTGGACAACGGGGACGCCAGGGGGACGCTTGCGCAGGCAAAGGCCCTGGACACAAGCCCTGCCGCCAGTCTTTTCAGAAATGTATTTTCGGAGACGGCTTCCAGGGAGCGGCTGAAGAGGGCCATTAGCCGCCAGGAGGTCATCGAGGCCGAAAAAATAGAAAAATACGTTACTTTCCTTGCCACCACCGGCTCCACCACGCCGTTCATCGGCCTGTTCGGGACGGTCTGGGGAATAGTGAACGCGTTCAGGGGAATAGGTTTCAAAGGCAGCGCGTCCCTCGCGGTAGTGGCGCCGGGCATTTCCGAGGCGCTGATAACGACGGCTTTTGGACTTGTGGCTGCAATACCTGCCGTCATTGCCTATAATTACTACGTGGGCAGGACCAGGCGCGCGATCGATGAGATGGCAAGCCTCAGCCCAGAAATAGAAGCGGTCCTGATGGACGCAAGAAAACAGTGACAGGCGGAAAGCAGGGCCGCGGCAGTCTCTCCGAGATAAACGTAACGCCGCTTGTTGACGTAATGCTTGTCCTGCTGATCATCTTCATGGTGACCGCGCCCCTGATGAAGCAAGGGGTGGATGTTAACCTGCCACAGGCCAAGGGCAAAAGCCTTCCCGCTGAAGAAAGAATAGAAGTAGATATAAAGAGCAACGGCAATCTTTACATGAAAGGCGCAAAGCTCTCCGTTGAACAGATGAAGGCGAGGCTCACCATGCTCAGCAAGACGGACCCGGATGTCTATCTGGAGGCCGACAAGGATGTCTCATACGGAAGGGTCGCTCAGGTCATGGGCGAGATAAAAGATGCCGGAATAGAGAAGCTTGGCATAGTGACCAAACCCCCGAAAAACCAATAAGGCAAAAAGCGAAGAATAAAAACGCCTGGGATGACTTTTGAAAAGACGCTATTCTTATCGGTAGTGTTTCATGCGGTCATATTGTCCGCCCTTACCATAACGCTCAAAAAACCGTTGATAATCCCAATACCGTTCGAGGTGAACCTCGTTTCGCCCGATGAGGGCCCCAAAAACAAAAACACCTCAAATGCTAAAATTGCCGACTCCGAGCAGAAAACGGTAAAACAGAGGGTAAGATCGAAGCCCGCTCCACTAATAGAAAAAAAATCTTTAATGCCCGCGAAGACGGTCGAGCGGGAGAAGAAGGTCCGCCCCTCAAAGGCAGACTTGGACCTTTACAATAAAAGACTTGCGGAAATAGAGGGGCAGGAAGTTATCAACCAAGGCATTCAAGGAGCAAGCAGCAGGGTAACAAAACTGAAGCAAAAACTCGTTATCAATAAAAAACAAGCAAGCCCCAAAGCTGCACCAAGCGGGGGAGGAACGAAGGGTACCGGGACAAATACCCCGTGTGGGGCATATGAGGCTAAACTGCAAAACCTTTTCAAGAGCAATTACTATTTCCCGGACCAGAGGACCCATGGAATAGAGGCTGTGATCACAATAGATATCTCAAAGGACGGCATAATATTCCCGAAAGGTTTCGAGCAACGCTCCGGCAATAGCCAGTTTGATAATTACGCGATGAGGACTGTCCTGATGACCGGTAAAGGACCGGTCCCGCCTCATTCATGCATAGGGAATGAAAGCGAACTCGAGATAAAATTGTCCTTCACCCCGGATTAAGAAAAGAATGAAATATGCTTATTAATCGTCTCAAAATAGTCTGAGCATCCTATGTCGTCATTCCCGCACGTCTTTAGCGCCAGATTTTATTTTGATAAAGACTGGCCAAGTTGAAATGGATGCCCAATTAAGGTCCTCGGGCATGACGAACAAAGGACAAAATCGGTAGATACTATTATGAGACCGTTAATATCTGATTTTTTATGTCATTCCCGCAAGGAAGGGATTTTTCTGGTCCCGAAGCGCGCCGGGAAAATCCCCTCTTGGGAGGGGTGGCCAAAGGCCGGGGTGGGTCTGATTCCGGACAAGCCGGAATGACAAATTATGAGATATAGTGATTGGTGAACAAACCGGACAAAATAAAATGAAAAATCCTTAGAAGGAGCCGTGTTAATATTTTGAAGATCATGGGCAAAAAAGACAAAAAAGACAAAAAAAGCAAAAAAGAACGCATCCTGTTTTTCGCGGTTTTGTTTTTCGCGGCCAATGTATTGTTTTCCCTTTCCTTCGCCAACCGGGCCCAGGCCACGATATACATAAACATCAACAACCCTGAAAGGCGCGTCCCCATTGCGATAAGCCCTCTGGCCGGGCTTGGAGGAAGCGAGATATCGAAGACCGTGCAGGACGACCTGGACTACACGGGGCTTTTCGTATTTCTTGATCCAAAGGGTTTTACGGAGCGCGCTTTCGACCCTTTCAAACGGGAGGACTGGATCCCGGCCGGGGTCCTTTTCGTGCTCAAAGGGACTGTGAATTTCACTCCAGAGGGCGAGTTTCAGGTCTCCGCCACCCTTTACGATGTGGATTCAGGCCGCGCCCTGCTCAGTAAGACCTATAATGCGCCGGAGGACCTCATAAGGCCCCTTGCCCATTCCATGGCAGAGGACATTTACCAGGCCCTTACGGGAATGAAGGGCCCTTTTACAAGCAGACTGGCCTTTATCACGCTAAAGAGGGGCAAAAAAGATATTGTAGTGTCTGACTGGGATTCAAGGCGCATGCGTTTTCTGGGGCTCAATGAAAGTATGCTCCTACCTCCCCGGTGGTCAAGAGACGGGCGGTCGCTCCTCTATTCTGCCCAGCGCGGAAGGGCCTGGGGCATTTACAGGCTTGTGCTTTCCCAGGCAAAGGAATATGCGGTCTTCAGGGCAGGCGGCACAAACCTGGCAGGAGACATCGATTCCGCCGGAGATGTGGTCTTTTCTTCCTCATTCAAAGGCAGTCCCAATCTGTATGAAAAACAAAGTGACGGCAGCCTAGAAAGGTTGACCAGGTCCCTTGGGATAGAAGTGTCCCCCGCTTTCTCGCCTCACGGCAAAAGGATCGCCTTCGTATCCGACCGCAGCGGCAGCGCCCAGATTTACATCATGGGCTCCGATGGCTATAATAGTTCGAGAATTACATTCCAGGGGGATTACAATACATCCCCGGCATGGTCGCCTGACGGAAAAAGGATAGTGTTCGCAGGACGGTATAACGGGGCAAACCAGATATTCACGGTCAATACGGACGGATCGGACCTGAGGCTGCTCACTGACGAGGGCGTAAACGACTATCCGTGCTTCTCGCCCGACGGCGGTCTTATAGCATTCACCTCGAACCGCGACGGCCACAAGGCCATTTATGTAATGCAGGCAAACGGTCAAAACCAGAAGAGATTGAGCCCACCTGGGATGACGGCATACGGCGCCCGCTGGAGCTATCAGTAAAGAAGAATTTTAATTTAATTAAAATATAAGCCTGGAGGTATGATGGGGACAAAAAAAACAAAAAAAACAAAAAACAAAAAGTTGCCGGGCCGGTTTCTTAAGAGTTCCTGGTCTTGGCTGGTCCTGTTCTGCGCTATCGCCGCGATGACTGCGGGATGCGCCAATGACGACCAGATAAAAGCGGACATAAACAACCTTCAAAACCAGACCTATATTCTGCAAAACCAGATCGCCTCCATGAAGAGCAATGTTCAAAGTTCGCAGCAAAAACTCTCTTCCTCAAATGAGACGGAGCTGCACACCATAAGGTCCTCTCAGGCGGGAGTAGTAGACCAGTTATCGAACCTTCAAAGTGACCTGAACGGGTTAAGGGGCAGCGTTGAGGAGCAGAAGCATATGGACCAGAAGCTCTTCTCCGACCAGTCCCATGAGACGGCCGCGCTCGCTACAAGGATCGAACAGCAGCAGAAAATGATCGACGCGCAGGGCAACCAGCTGTCGCAGCTTGAAACCAAGTTCCAGGCCCAGGCCGCGCAAACAAAAGCCGCACAGGCCGCACAGGCCCAGGAACAACAGCAGGCCGCACAGACGCCCCAGGCCGTTTACGATACGGCATATGGCGATTACCAGAACGGAAATTTCAATTATGCCATAAAGGTGTTCACCTCTTTTCTTCAAAAATTCCCTGACGACCCGCTTGCCGGAAACGCACAGTTCTGGATAGGCGAGGCCTATTTCAAACAGATGGACTATGACCAGGCCATTCTCGCCTACGAGAAAGTTGTCAAAAATTATCCAAAAAGCTTAAAGGCGCCCAGCGCCCTTTTGCAGCAGGGCATCTCCTTCACGAAAACAAAGGGGCCGGATGATAAAAAGGTAGCGGCGGCCCTTTTTAAGCAGGTCATTGAAAAATATCCGGACAGCCCGGAGGCCAAGACCGCCAAATCACTTTTGAAAACGGGAAATGGGAAGACAGATACAAAGGTTAAAAAGAAAAAGAAAAAGTCAAAATATAAGCGGAGGCGGAGGCATTACTAGCAAAAGTAAAAAATCCCTTACCCACCTGGACGCGAAAGGCAGGGCGCAAATGGTGGATGTGAGCGAAAAGCCGTCTACCAACCGTCAGGCAGTGGCCAGGGCTTCCGTCCTATTGTCAAAAGAGAGTATCTGCCTTATAAAGGAAGGCGGCATGCCTAAAGGCGACGTGCAGGCGGCCGCCAGGATAGCGGGCGTAATGGCCGCGAAAAAAACCCCGGAGCTTATCCCTCTTTGCCATCCGCTGATGCTTTCAAAAATAGGCGTGGACATCTGGCTCGACGAAGAAAAAAACTCGGTGGAAATAGAGTCTTTGGTAAAGAACACCGGCCAGACCGGCGTGGAAATGGAGGCGCTCATGGCGGCCTCTGTTGCGGCCCTTACGGTTTACGACATGTGCAAGGCCGTCGATAAGGCCGCGGTCATCCAGGACATAATGCTCATCCAAAAAAGCGGAGGCAAAAGCGGGGTCTTCAAAAGATCGGCAAAAAAATAGCTTTACAAACGCCGGAAAACGATAATACGGCCGCCATGCATTTTTTTGCGTAGGGGCAGGGCAGGCCCCTGTGCCTGCCCTGGTAACGGGAAAACGACATTAACGGCCGCCATGCACCGCATGGCGGCCGTTTTGATTTGCAGCCTATAAAAAACTTATCTCAGTGTCCGAAGAAACCGCGTCCCTTTCTGTCAGGAATATGATAAAGGACGATGCCCCTGTCTTCACAGAACTTCACGACGTCCTTGTCCTTGATGGAGCCGCTTGTGGCCACTATGGCCTTGATGCCAGCCTCCGCAAGCACCTCCACTCCGTCAGTGAACGGGAAGAAGCTGTCGCTTGAGGCCGAAGCGCCTTTTGCGTCGTGACCGGAATAAGAGACAAGATTAAGCGCGAGCTTTGAGCCGCGCACCCTCGCCTGCTGTCCCACACCGTTTGCTATGAGCTGGCCGTTCTTAATGACCGTTATCGTGTTGCTGTTGCTTGTATCTCCGATCGCCTTGGCTATCAGCATATCGTCTTCCTGCTGGCGCGTGGCCTGGCCGTATTTCTTCAGCTCCGGGTCTTTAAGATCGAGGATGTAAGTGTAATTGGGCTGGGCAAGAAAGCCGCCGCGCACGTAGCGGTAGCGGGGCGAGGCATCGAGGCTCGAACGCCCCAGACCGGCAAGGGCCGGGTTTGCAAGCAGTCTGCATTTGTCTCCCTTGCGCTGGAAAAACCCTGTGGCACTGGAATCGAATGACGGGGCGATTATGCCGTCCAGCGGTCTGCGCTGACCCTCCGGCATGCCATGGCTCACCAGAGCCTCCGCAACTTCCTCCGTTACCGGGTAGTTCACCATCACCAGGCCGCCGAAGATGGCAAGCGGGTCTCCCGTTATCATCTGCCGCGCGACCTCGGCCGGATTGCTGGCGGCAACTGAGGCCCCGCAGGAGTTTCCGTGCTTTACGCCCATGGAAATCAGCGGCACGCTTCCGCGGTTCACCTCAAAAGACGCTGCCAAGTGCGTGACAGTCTGGAGCAGACGGTCCAGGTCGCAAAGGTTATTGTAGCTTGGCTCCGTCCCGGCCACGATCTGGAATTTCTCCAGGGCCAGGGGATCGTTCGAGCCGCTCTCGTAGAGCGCCGCCGGCACCTGGTACCCGTTCTCGCCGTATTTGCAGGTAAGGGCAAGCCTGCCCGAAAATTCCATCTCGTCCTTTGGTTTGTTTTCCATCCTGAAACACCTCCTTGTTTTATGAATGCTGCATGTGAAAGATTATACATTCCCGGAGAAAATAGAGACAAGGATACTATCTGAGGCGGGCAGGAAGAGGCCCGAATTGAGGCTATGAATGATACTCAGCTAAAGGAATTGTCGGGTTACGCACTGCGCGCTAACCCTACCTACATATTTTAACCATCCGTTTCACGCTGTTTATTATAATTTTCATGTAGGTTGGGTTAGCGCAGCGTAACCCAACAAACCCCTAGTCCGCTTTTCGCAACAAAATCTATTTAGTAACGGCAGACCAAAAAACAAAAATTTAAAACTGTTTCAATCCCTCGATTGCCTTCCGGTTTTCGTGGTCCAGTACGAGGGATTTTTCAAACTGTCTTTTCGCCTCTTCGCCGCGCCCGGCCCTGAGGTATACATAACCAAGCTCCGCGTAGCAATCGCCGTCAAACGGCGTTATCCCTATGGCTTCGAACATCGCCCTTTCCGCTTCCTCCGGGGAAAAATCCCCGTCAGCGCCGCACAGGGCCATTGCAAGCCCTCTCCAGTTTTCCGGGTTTGAAGGGTCGCGCTTTACCGCTTCTCTTAAAGCCCCTATTGAATCGGAAGGCGCCTTTTCGGCATTTTGGGCGTCGTCCGCTATTTCGAGGATGTTTTCAGAACGGACATCATCGTCCCCAGGCGTTTTTTCATTTTTATTTGTTTCAATTTCTGCCGCCCGATCGCCGGCATCAGGGCCTTCCTCCCGTTCCCGAATAAGCGACGTATAAGCTTGCTTGATGGAATCGAATATCTCCACAAGCTTGTCTCTCAGATGCTGTTCATCCGAATCGAATATCCTCTCCGGATGGAATTCTCTTGCAAGCCGGTAATAGTTCTTCTTTATTTCCGGCAGCGTGGCATCCGCTTGCAATTCCAAAAGCTCATACGGGCTTATTCCGGGTAGTTTTTCATGCAAGGCCGCCGCTTTTGCCGCAAACGCGTCCCGCATGTCCGCAGCCGGGGAATCGACAAAAAGGACATCCAGGGAGATGTTTTCTGTTTCCATCTTCTTTTCGGTCAGTATGCCTATGGTCCAGAAGACATAAATTATCTTCATGGCCTCGAAGCTGTTGAACCAGGAGTCCTCTATGACCTGCTTTATCGTCCTTTGCCCGTCAACAAGCGAGAGTATCTTTTTGTCCTTCGGCGAGAACTGGACGTTCTGAAAAAGCCGCATCGGGTCGTCGTTCAATTGCAGGACCGTCCATACGGGGGGAATCTCCTCCTTGATGCGGATCAGGTTGTCGATACGGCTTACCCCTTCGTATATAAGACTGCCCATGCTCATCTTCAGGGTTATTACCTCTTCGGGGATCTGGCCTTCCACAAACTCGTATTCGGCCCTGTCGTACTCGAAGAGGCTGTATATTATCTCCCGCACCTGGTATTTCACGGCCCAGAAAAGTTCTTTTGGAGTAATGTAACCAAGCTCAACGAGCACCGCGCCGTGCCTTTTGCCTGATTTTTTCATGACCTCAGTGGAATATTCGAACTGCTGAAGCGATATCTTGCCGGCCTTTACGAGCGAGACGCCAAGCCAGTCGTCATTGCTGTTTGAGGAGGCGAAAACAGCCTCGCCCTCTTTCAGGAATACCTTTTTGCAAACAACCCCGAATGAGACCGTAAGCGTGCCCGTCCGGCCCCATGTATTCAGGTATACAAGGAGACTGGGAAAGGACACGTCCTGAAGAGTACCTTTAAAAGGCAGCTCGCTCATGTATATCTTTTCACCTGGAACCGGTATATCTCTGTGTCCTCTTTTCCGGGCCCTGCGCCTTCCGCAATTATGCCTGCCTTGAGCATGGCTATTCTCACCTGCTCTTCCGCCGTGTCTATCCCTTCCAGGTCGGGCAGGAGAATTCCTCTTCTGTCCTCTTGCACCACTATTACCCCGTATATTTTCGGGTCGAGCGCGGAAAGGGAATTTACTTTTTCAGGAGGACAAAGGACGTCTACCGAATAATCCATTTGTTCCAGTTCATCTTCGGTGACCGGGAAAAAACGGGGGTCTTCAGTGGCGGAGGCTATGGCGTTTCTTATGGCCTCAAGCCCCGCGCACCCGGTAACGGGCTCTATTGTGCCGATACAGCCCCTGAGTTCGCCTTTCTTTTTAAGACAGACAAAGACACCCGCCTGTCCGGCCAGTTCTTCGGAAAGCTCGCCGGTATCGGTAATGACCTTCCCCTCGTTCACATACAGCTCGACCGCTTTTTTTACAAGGGCCACTACCGGGTGCATCCTTTAAAATTGCCTTTTCAGCGCATAATCGGCTAGCGTAAGGAGTTCGTGTTTCTCCGGGCAATCCCTCAGAACGTCCAGTTCCGCTTTGGCGTTTTCGAGGAACTGATGCGCCTTCTCGAGCGCGCCGTTTACCGCGTCATACTTACTGAATAATTCCAGCACTCTGCCAAGCCCCTCCTGGGTCGGGCCGTTTTCGAGTATATTTTTAATCTCGCTGCGCTCATTGGCGCCGGCCTCCTTAAGCAGATATATCATCGGGAGCGTTATCTTGCCCTCTTCGAGGTCCTTGCCCAGCTTCTTGCCGAACCCGCCTTCTGCCGGGCCCTTGCCGCCCGCCATGTAATCCAGGACGTCATCCGCCATTTGAAAGGTTATGCCTGCCTTAAGCCCGAACCGCGCCAAGGCCTCCTCCCATTCCGGCGGCACCCCTCCAAGCAGCCCGCCTATCCTGCAGGCGGTGGACATCAGCACGCCCGTTTTGCAGGAGATTATCCTTATGTAATCTTCCTCGCTCATGTTCACGTCGCCGGATTTTTCAAGCTGAAGGAGTTCCCCTTCGGTCATCGACGTTACGGCATTCGAAAGCGCCCCGATTACTCTTATGTCCCCGCAGGTCACGGCCCGTTTCAGGGCATTGGCGTAAAGGAAATCGCCGACAAGCACCACGGCCTGATTGCCCCAGGTGACATGCGCCGTAGGCCTTCCTCTCCTTACCTCCGCCGTGTCCACTACATCATCATGCAGAAGAGAAGCCGTGTGGATCGATTCTATTACCCCGGCAAGCGAAATATGATCGGAACCCTTATAACCGCACAGCCTGGCGCTGACCAGCAGGAAGACGGGCCTCATGCGCTTGCCCCCGCCCTCTATCAGGTAACGCCCTATCAACGGGATAATGGCTACATCACTTGAGAAAAGCTCTCTAAGGCTTCCCTCCACCCGGACAAGATCGTTCTCATATGAGTCAAAAATCTTTTTTATGCCTTCTTCGACCTCTTTGATCATGCTTTTCCCGGCGAGGGCTTTCTGTTTCCAGCCCGTTTCGTCTTTGCATGGCCGCCAGCGACAGCCGCCTTTTTCAATTTACCTGAGACAGTTTTTGTTTTTTTTATTTTTTGGGCTGGTTTATGACCGTGGGGAGACTCAGGCGCGATCTTCTCCAGCTGCCCGGGTTTGAAAACCCCAAGTTCCGTTATAATGGCGGTCACGTATTTGGCCGGGGTGACATCAAAGGCCATGTTCAAGGCGTTTACCCCGTGAGGGGCTATCCTTTTGCCCGCGATAGAGACCACCTCTTCAGGGTCTCTTTCCTCGATCGGTATCATGTCGCCTGACTCCATGGAAAAATCAATGCTGCTTAAAGGTGCCGCAACGTAAAAAGGTATACCATGTTCCTTGCACAGCACAGCAACCGTATAGGTCCCGATTTTATTGGCCACGTCTCCGTTTCTCGCGGTCCTGTCGGTGCCGACGATTGCAAGGTCGATCACACCCTTTCTCATGAGGGCGCCCGCGGAGTTATCCGTTATAAGCGTCATTGGTATTCCGGCTTCCTTCATCTCGAAAGCGGTGAGCCGTGCCCCCTGTAAAACAGGCCTGGTCTCATCCACTATGACATGTATGTTCTTGCCCTGCTCCCTGGCTACGAACATGGCCGCGGTCGCCGTTCCATATCCGCCCGTGGCCAATGCGCCGGCATTGCAGTGGGTCAGTATTGTATCTCCGTCTTTTATGAACTGAGCGCCCCAGGCGCCTATGGTCCTGTTTATCCTGATGTCCTCTTCCAGGATACTCCGGGCCTCCCGCCACAAAGCCTCTCTGGCCTCATTCACAGTCCCATTTTCCAGCGACAGTCTCGCTTTCATCCTGTCGACCGCCCATTTAAGATTTACCGCAGTCGGCCGGGTGGCAAGGAGTCCTTCATAAACCGGCCCCAGCGCGCGGAAAAGCGCTTCGATGCTGCCGGCCCTGGCCGCCTGTGCGCCCAGCGCCACCCCCATAGCCGCGGCTATGCCTATGGCCGGGGCCCCTCTTATCTTAAGCTCCCTTATGCACCACGCGACATCCACCCATCTTTTACATTCGATGAGATCGACCTCGTGGGGAAGCCTGCTTTGATCGAGGATATAGACCCTGCCCTCTTTTCGCTCTATTGCGTTAAGCATATCTGCTCATATTAAACCAGCCATTGTAACAATTTTGCAACCTGCCTGAAAGCCTGGGGTGAAAGCCACCGCCCCTTACCTCAGGCCAAGTTTTTTCAGCAGAATGCCCGAATATTTATTGAGGGAATTCCCCCTGGAAAGAAATGGGAAAACCGGTTTTTTACGGAGGCCTGCGGATTCCAGGAGTTCCACTATTTCAGGAAGCTGCTGAATGGCAACTCCTTTACGGAGCACATCTACGGCATCCTTTTTCCGCCCGGCCATTAAATAAAGCTTTCCCAAATTGAGATAGATAATCGCTTCTTCGGGGGCTTGGCCCACGATCTCTTCAGAGGACCTGATCGCGGTTGCCAACTGTCCTCTTTCAGTTGCGGAAAGCAGGGCCAGATAGGACCTGCACAGCGGGTTAGAGCTATCCAGTTCACAGGATTTTTCGAAGCTCGCGAGGGCGGAAAGCACCTCGCCTTTTCTGAACAGTTCCTCCCCTTTTTCGAAAAACTCTCTTGCCGTACTCATCAAGGTGTAAAAAAAATCTCCCCTAACGGCCATTTTGCCCGAATTGGCGCCTATCCGCCTTTTGACGAGATTTTACCAAAAGAATAAAAATATTGCCCGCTTATAAACGGAACTCGGAATAGGTATTTATGGATATCGGTCTTTTTTCGTCATGCCCGAGGACCTTAATCGGGCATCCATTTCAACTTGGCCAGTCTTTATCAAAATAAAATCGGGCGCTAAAGACGTGCGGGAATGACGACATAGGATGTTCAGACTATTTTGAGACGATTAATAAGACTATTTTAAGATTATTATTATCGGGAACCCTGATGTTTCTTCAGATAACGTCCGGTATGAGAGCGGGATGCTTTCCGCAATCCCTCTGGCGTGCCCTGAAACACGATATGTCCGCCGTTTTCCCCGCCTTCGGGGCCAAGGTCGATCACCCAATCTGCCGCTTCTATAACGTCGAGGTTATGTTCTATGACCAGAACGGTGCCGCCCCTTTCAACGAGCTTTCTCAGCATCTTAAGCAGCGCTCCCACATCATAATAATGGAGCCCTACCGTAGGCTCGTCGAGGACATAGAGAAAATCCGATTTCCGGGGAAGTCCAAGCTCGGCGCATATCTTCAATCTCTGTGCCTCTCCCCCTGAAAGCGTTGTTGCAGGCTGTCCCAGCTTCAGATAACCTAGGCCGATCTCCTCAAGCTGCGAAAGCTTTTCGGCAATCGCCGGGATACCGCTGAAAAACCCGCGCCCCTCCTCCACCGTCATTTCGAGGACCTGGCTTATGTCCTTGTCCCTGTAATGCACGCGCAGGGCCTCCGGAGTGTAACGCCTGGCCCCGCAGTCTTCGCATTTAATGAAAAGGTCCTCGAAAAAATACATCTCGAATTTCTGGTAGCCTTCCCCTCCGCATGTGGGGCACCTTCCTCCGGGGATATTGAAAGAGAAGAACCCTGGCCCATAACCGTGCGCCTTTGCTTCTGGCTGTGAGGCATAGAGCTTCCTTATATGGTCGAATATCTTCAGGTAAGTGACCGGGTTTGAACGGGGGGTCCTGCCGATAGGGCTTTGATCCATCAGTTTAACGCCGTGTATGGCCTCGGTGCCTTTCAGGCTCTTATGCGGCAAAGGCGTTTCCGGCTCCACCTTCAGTTGCCTGGCCAGAGCCCTGTAAAGCGTCTCGACAACAAGACTGCTTTTCCCTGAGCCTGACACGCCTGAGACCACCGTGAACGAACGAACCGGTATTTTCAGATCGATGCCCTTAAGGTTATTGCCGCTCGCCCCATAAAGGCCCAGCCATGGTGAGAATGAATTGGGTTTCCATTTGGCCGCCGGCGCCTTTATGCGGTCTGCCCCGGTGATATATCGTGCCGTCAATGTATCTGAATCAAGGAACTCCTTTTGCGTCCCGGAAAAGACCACGGAGCCGCCCAGGTGTCCTCCGCCCGGACCAAGTTCCACAACCCAGTCCGCCCGTTCGATTATCTCTTTATCATGCTCCACCACAACAAGCGTATTGCCCAATGCGGAGAGTTCCGACATGATATCGGACACGCGTTCCGTGTCCCTGGGGTGCAGACCCACCGTTGGCTCATCGAGGACATAAAGCGTACCGGTAAGACGGGACGCAAGCTGGTTTGAAAGGTTCACTCTCTGGTACTCACCGCCCGAAAGCGTCCTGGCCTCCCGGTTCAGGCTCAGATAATCCAGCCCCACCCTCTTTAAAAAACTCAGCTTGAGGTTTATCTGTCTCAGTGGTTCCTTCGCTATCGCCGCGTCCTCCGGTGAAAGAGACAGTAAAAAAGCCCTGGAGGAAAACAGTTTTTCAAGTCCGCCTATCGACATCGCGGTAAGTTCCGCTATGTCCTTGCCGTCTATCCTGAAGGCGAGCGCTTCCGGCCTGAGCCGCTTGCCCGCGCACGACGGACAGATCTGCCCTTTCCTGTAGCGAGACAGAAAAACCCTTACATGGAGCTTGTAACGCCTGCCCTCAAGGTCCTCAAAAAAATCATCTATCCCGTAGAAATCCGGGCCCCCTTTAAAGAGCAGCTCCTTTTCACTTTTGGAAAGCTCCTTCCAGGGTTTGCTTACCGGGAAAGACGGGCCAGTGCTCTTTTTATTCTTGAATGTCTTCAGCATCTGCCTCTTCCACCACTTGTAGGAGGGCTTCTCCCACGGCTCTATCGCGCCCTCCGAAACAGAAAGATAAGGGTCCGGCACTATCAGGTCCTCTGAATATTTAAGGATATTGCCGAACCCCTTGCATTCCGGACATGCGCCAATGGGGTGATTGAAAGAAAAAAGCAACGGCGAGGGCTCCGCCAGCTCCGCTCCGCAATTGTCGCACACGTTGCCGGTGGAAAACCTAAGTTCTTTCCAGGTTTCGTCCTCGTCAGCCGCAAGGAGCACCTTCATCCTGCCCCCGCCATGCTTAAATGCCGTCTCGATGGAGTCAGCAAGGCGCGCGTCATCCCTGATAACCAATCTGTCAAGGACAACGGATACTCCTTTGCCATTGGAAGATATCCCGGCAGGAGAGATCATATCCGGGAAATCCAATACCTGCCCGCCTTTGAAATAGCGGTAAAACCCCTTTGCCTTAAGCACCTCCGCGGGCTCGCGGCTTTCAAAGACTATCAGGGCCCGCTGCCCACGGTGCTCCTTCAATATCTCCTGTTTTACGGTAGTGGGATCCCATTTCCGGATGCGCTGTCCGCATGACGGACAGAAAGGCACGCCGATCTTGGAATAGAGCAGTCTGAAATAATCGTATATCTCTGTAGCGGTGCCAACGGTCGAACGGGAACCCCGCACCGGGTTTCTCTGCTCCAGGGCGATCGCGGGGCGGATATTCCGTATGGAGTCGACCGCCGGCCTGTCCATCTTCTCGATGAAAAGCCTGGCGTACGTGGAGAGCGATTCTATGAACCGCCACTGCCCTTCGGCGAATATGGTGTCGAAGGCCAGAGACGATTTTCCCGAGCCGGAAACGCCGGTTACAGCGATTACCTTATCATGCGGCAGAACAAGGGAGATGTTTTTGAGGTTATTCTGCCTGGCGCCTTCGATTATAAGCTCTTCAAACGACATCGCTATATTTTAACCTAAAGAGACATACAGATTGAAATAGCGGAAGCTGGAATAATGAGAGCAGGAATAGTAAATAGAAGAAAAATTTATTTTTTTCTGGTATAAAATCCGTATGGATTCAGGAAACCTGAAAAAGGCCGCTCTTTTTCATGGGCATGTATGCCCCGGGCTGGCCATAGGCGTGAGAGTGGCGGAGCTTGCCCTGAAAGAATTTTTCCCAAACAGGCCCCAGGACGAGGAAATCGTCGCTGTCGTAGAGAACGACTCCTGCGCGGTGGACGCCATTCAGCTGCTTACGGGCTGCACCCTGGGGAAAGGCAACCTGATACTGAAAGACTATGGCAAGCAGGTCTATACCTTTATAAAAAGGCCGGAAGGGCCAAAAAAATCAAAGGCGGCGGGCGAGGCGATAAGGATATCGGTTGATCTCAGGCCCCCGGAAGAAAGCCCGAAGGAAAAAGAGATGTGGCGGCGGTTCTCCGAAGGAGACCGGGCGGAAGAGGTCGTAAAGGCCGTCCACGCGAGACGCTCAAAAAAAATAAAGGCCATAATGAAAGCCAGTGATGATGAGCTTTTCAGAGTCAACCGATTAAATACGAGGCCGCCCTGCAGGGCGCGCGTCGTGCCCAGCGTGCGTTGCGAGAAATGCGGCGAAAAGACCATGGAGACAAAAATGGGACTGACCGGCGGAAGAAAACTCTGCCGGCCCTGTTTTGAAAAGGAGACATCTTGCAGAAACTGATAGAAAAAGCCAACACGCTAGTGGAGGCCCTGCCGTATATCAAGAATTTTAACGGCAAGACCTTCGTCATAAAATACGGCGGCGCCGCCCAGATAGACGAATCCCTTAAAAGCGCCTTCGCCCAGGACATAGTCCTGCTTAATTTCATCGGTATCAACCCCGTGGTGGTCCATGGCGGGGGGCCGAAGATATCCCAGATGATGAAAAAACTGGGCAAGGAGCCCCGGTTCATAAACGGCCAGCGCGTGACGGACGAAGAGACGATGGAGATAGTGGAGATGGTGCTTGGCGGGCTCATAAACAAAGAGATCGTCTCATTGATAAACAGCCACGGCGGCAAGGCAATAGGGCTCACAGGCAAGGACGGCCCCCTTATAAAGGCGGAAAAAAAGAGTTCTTTTGCCCGGAGCACTTCAGGCCGGAAAAAATCAACCGCTGCAAAAGGCCCGGATCTGGGGCTTGTCGGAGACGTCACGGAAGTAAACCGGGACATACTACTGAACCTGCAACGGGAGCAGCTGATCACGGTGATTTCCCCGATCGGCGCGGGTCCGGGAGGCGAGGCCCTGAACATAAACGCGGACTCCGCCGCTTCCGCCGTCGCGGCCGCCCTTAAGGCCGAAAAGCTCATACTACTTACGGATGTGCCGGGGATAATGGAAAACGGGAAAACGGTTTCAACCCTTAACGGCAAACGGGCGCAGGAAATGATAAAGAAAGGGGTAATCTCAGGCGGGATGATACCAAAGACCCAGGCCTGC
>JAKAEG010000250.1 GCA_021819985.1 Nitrospirota bacterium
GGACTTTGTGAGAGAGCGCATCGCAAAATGAAACTTGTCATCCGCGCGGATGCAACCGCACAAATGGGGACCGGCCACCTGATGAGGTGTTTAGCGCTTGGACAGGCAGTAAAGGACCGGGGCGTGGAGGTGTCCGTGATCACGAACTGCAGCAATCCAGGTTTGCTCGAAAAGGTCAGGCAGGAAGATTTTAATCTCCATTATTTCGAGCCCCTGACGTCCAAAGCGGATATAGAGTTCACCAGAAAACTTGTTCAATCGCATCCCGGTTCCTGGGTAGTACTCGATGGCCCTCTTTTTGATTCTTCTTATCAAAAAAGTCTTAAAGCGGCTGGTTGCAATGTAGTTTCTATAGATGATATGGCAAAGCTGTCCCATTATTGGGCGGATATTATAATTAATCAAAACTTGCACGGAGAAGATATGACCTATTCTTGCGAACCCTATACACGGGTTCTCGCAGGCGCAGATTACGTTATTTTGAGACGGCAATTCCTCTATTTCAGAGGTATCCCAAAGCGGATATTCGACAAAGCAGAAAGAATACTTATCATGATGGGGGGAAGCGACCCGGAAAATATCACAGGGGGGATTCTTTCCGTTTTATCAAGCTCTGAAATATCCGGTCTAAATCTTACCGTCGTTGCGGGCGCGGCCAACACTTATATTGAAGAAATTAAGGCTATAATTGGCGCAAGTAATATGAATGCCCGGCTAATTCAAAACGCGCCAAACATGCCCGAATTAATGGAATGGGCAGATATGGCAATCACTTCGGGGGGCACGACTGTATGGGAACTTGCTTTCATGGGTGTGCCGAGCATAGTAATAACGACATCCGAAATAGAAGAATATCTTGTGTCGGGACTTCAAAAAAAGGGGCTTTTTTGGACAACCGGCTGGTTTGAGCAAAAAAAACTGATTCCGATGTTTTTATCTCTCATTAATGATAAAGTGGCCCGAAATGAGATGAGTCTTAAGTCAAAAGCCCTGATAGACGGTTTTGGTTGCGAAAGAATACTGAAAACTATTTTTAAGGAGAGCTGATGATAACATTGGAAGGCAAAAGAGTCCTGGTCACTGGGGGCTCGGGGGTCATAGGACGAGAGCTTTTACAGCAGCTTGCTTCAAAAGGCGCTCAGGTACTTTCGTCAGACAGGCTTCCGCTGCCTTTTGCGATCGAAGGAGTGTCAAGCTTGCAGATGGACCTTGCGGACCACAGTTTAAAAGAGCTGGCTGATTTTGATCCTCAAATAGTCTTCCATTTGGCGGCCGCCTTTGAGAGATCCGAGGAGACCCCGGATTTCTGGCCCGTCAATTGGCACGACAATATCCTCCTTAGCCACAGGCTGGTCGAGCTTGCCTCGAAACTGCCGAATCTTGAGTCCTTTATCTTTGCTTCCAGTTATTTGGTATATTCTCCCGATCTCTATCTTTCATCTGCGCCCGATCAACTTCGTCTTTTAAACGAGGACGATCCGAAAGCGCCGCGAAACCTTTGCGGCGCCGCAAAATTCTATACGGAAGCGGAATTGCAATTTCTGAAAACATATTTGAGGCCTCACGTCCGCATTATAAATGCGCGAATATACAGGGTGTATGGGCGTGGCTCAAAAGATATAATTTCAATGTGGGTCCGGGCGGCACTATCGGGGCATAAGGTAGAACTTTACAACGGGCAAAACAAGTTCGATTACGTTTTTGCAGGTGAAGTGGCGGAAGGATTGGTAAGGCTCAGCGAATCTCAAAGGGCGCAAGGAGCTGTGAATCTGGCATCAGGACGGGCAAGGGCAGTGAAGGAGGTAATCAGTATCATCAACCAGGTGTTCCCCGGAAATAAACTGGAAATCGTGGATACTGGAAACAGGCAAAAGTTTGAATCCAGCTGCGCCGATTTATCTAGACTAGTTGAGTTTACAGGCTGGAAACCGGCCGTTCACCTGGAGGCAGGTATTAAGCTGATAGCTGATCACGAAAACGGGGCAGACTAATGCTTGGAGGAAAGTTGATTCTTGTGCGGTTTCTTGAAAAAACATCAATGAAATTAGTAAGATATCTCTATGGATAAAGATAAATTTCAAGTTATTCAGGATCCGGTCTATGGATATAAAAGGCTTGATCCTATTCCTGACGAATCCTATATATCGGATTTTTATCAAAACAGATATTACGGGCTGATTCAGAAGGGCGGGCGTGCTCCCTACCTGCGGAAACTGATGGCCGGTTTTTCGGTTGCGGCAAAAGAACGCGAATGGATTTTCGCAACTTTATATTCCGATATACTGGCGGTCTTGGAACAGCAGGGATTGACCCCTAAGCAATTAATAGATGTCGGCTGCGGGACTGGAGAGTTGATTGATTTCATGAATCAGAGAGGCTGGGAATCAGTCGGATTGGAACTGGCCGTCGATAGCGAGGAGATTTACGGGAAAAAGGGATTGAAAGTTTATAACCTAGGAATTGAGGAGTTTTTATCAGAGAGACCTGAATGCGGTTGCTCTTTCAGCGCTGTAACTTTATTAAACGTGCTGGAACATGTGCCCAATCCCGTTGAACTGCTTATTTCGGCAAAAAAATTGCTGAAAAAATCCGGCGTTCTGATAATCAACGTCCCTAACGATTTTAACGATCTCCAGCTCAGCGCCCAGGAAATCAATAAAAAGGAGCCCTGGTGGATAACCGTACCCGACCATATTAATTATTTTTCTTTTGATACGCTCGGCGCTCTTCTTAATAATGCCGGTTTTCAGATCGTTTACAGCCAGAGCGATTTCCCTATGGAACTATTCTTGTTAATGGGAGATGATTATATCGGAGACTCCGCGCTGGGGGGCGCATGTCATCAAAAGAGGATAAATTTTGAAATGGCAATAACTGGCGACGTTAGACGGCGGGTCTATCGCGCTCTGGCCGAAGCTAAAGTGGGGCGTTCCTGCCTGATGTTCGCGAAACTTAAAAACAATTGATGCCAAGAAGAAAAACCTCGACCCCGGAGCTTAATATCTTAGTCACCAGTATTTCAAAAAAAGTCCCTTTATTAAAATCACTTGGGAAGGCGTGCTGGGAAATTTCAAATAACGTAAAGGTATTTGGGGCCGATTCGGACCCGAACTGTATAGGCAAATATTTTGTCGATTCTTTCTGGGAGATGCCGCGCATCGATGTGTTGCGCGTTGAGGACCTCACAAATTTCTGTGCCACAAACAAGATTTCATATATCATACCTACACGTGACGGAGAACTCCTTTACTTTGCAAAGCACAAGGAGAAACTTCTCCGGAAAGGCATACATGTGATGATTTCCGACTATAAAGCCGTTGAGGCCTGCCTGGATAAGCTGCTTTTCTATGACTTGGTCAATAAAATGGGCTTTCCCGCTGTAACTACCACAAAAAATATAGAAGAGTTAAACTGCGATACCTATGTCGTCAAAGAAAGGTTCGGCGCTGGTTCTAACAATATAGGGTTGAATCTATCCAAGGCTGAAGCTGCGGACTATGCGCTTAAGCTTGGAAATCCGATTTATCAACCCATGATACAGGGACGAGAAATAAGCGCTGATCTTTACGTTGATAATAAAAACGGGACCAAGGGAATAATTTGCCGGTACAGGCAACTCGTAATTAATGGAGAATCACAAATAAGCGAGACATTGAGAAATATCGAGCTTGAAGAAATGTGCGCGGATTTTGGTGGACGACTGAAATTTTACGGGCATATCATCCTGCAAATAATCATTGATAAAGAGGGCAATTTTCATATCATAGAGGCCAATACCAGATTTGGCGGCGCATCATCTCTAAGTGTCGAGGCAGGCTTGGATTCTTTTTACTGGTTTTTACTTGAATCAAGAGGCGAAGATTTGAAAAGATATCCTTTCTTGCGGGCGGAAAAAGAAAAAAAACTCATTCGTCATGCGGAAGATCTGGTCATCTAGAATGGTGCTTGTTTTTGATCTTGATGACACTCTTTATGACGAGTTGAGTTTTGTCAGAAGCGGGTTTAATGTTGTCGCAGATCATTTAGCAGAAAACTATGCCCTTCCTGAAGAAAGGCTTTTTTCTTTCATGCTCTTCAGGTTAAAAATTAAAAGGCAACACATATTTAACGAAACGCTGAAGGAATTCGGTATATATTCTAAAAGAAATGTGCAAAAATGCGTTTCCATATATCGCAGTCATGTGCCGGATATCCATCTTTATCCAGAAGCTGACAAATGCTTAAAAAATCTTAAAAACGCGCATAAATACATAGTCACTGACGGAAACAAACTGGTTCAGCAAAAGAAGCTCGATGCCCTGAGGCTTAACAGCAGATTTAATTTCTGTTATCTCACACACCGCTATGGCCTGAAAAGCTCAAAACCCTCGCCTGATTGTTTTTTTAAAATCTGCAAAAGAGAAAATGTCGAGCCCAGACATGTAATTTACATTGCAGACAATCCAAACAAGGATTTTGTGGGTATCAAACCTCACGGTTTTAAGACCCTCAGGGTCACGAGCGGCCAGTTTAGCGGATTGGTAATGGCGAAAGAATTCGAGGCCGATTATCAGATACGCTCACTGAATGACTTGAGATTGCCTCTTCTTGAAAAAATTTTTAATAACGGTAGATCATGAATGGCAGAGATCCGGATTAGCAACAGCTTAATTGGCAAAGACAGCCCCGTCTTCCTCATCGCCGAGATGTCCGCAAACCATAACCAGAGTTTTGATGACGCGGTAACCATTATCCGGGCCGCTAAAGAGGCCGGGGCGGATGCCATAAAGATTCAAACATATACACCCGATACAATTACAATCGATTCCAATAAGGAATACTTCAGGATCAAAGGCGGGCTATGGGACGGGGAGAACTTATATGGGCTTTACAAGAAGGCCTATACTCCATGGGAATGGCAACCAAGACTAAAGAAGATAGCCGATGAACTTGGCATAATCCTTTTCTCCACCCCCTTTGA
>JAKAEG010000251.1 GCA_021819985.1 Nitrospirota bacterium
CAATCCACTTACTCCGCCTGCTCAAGATTTTTGTTCTGGTCCCGGCAGTTTTATTTTTTTGATTTTTGATTGCTCCGGCAAGACCGTAAAAAATCCCGGCTTTATTGCTTTTTTGACGAGAGATATTCGTGGATGGCTTTGGCTGCTTTTCTTCCGGCCCCCATAGCGGAGATGACCGTGGCGGCCCCGGTTACGATATCGCCCCCGGCGTAGACGCCCGCAATGCTCGTTTTGCCGGTTTCTGCATCGGCAACGATATAACCCCTATTTAGATCAAGACCCTTTGTGCTGCCGGTCAGCAGCGGGTTTGCTCCGGTGCCTATGGCCATAATGACGGTATCAACAGGTATCTCGAACTCCGATCCGGCAACCGGATTGGGCCTCCTCCTGCCGGACTGGTCCAGTTCGCATAATTCCATACGCACGCATTCGATGGCCCGGACCCATCCATCAGTTCCGATTATCTTTGTAGGGAGCGTACACATCTCGAACCGGAGGCCTTCTTCCTTTCCGTGGTGCACTTCCTCAGCCCTGGCAGGCAGTTCGGCCTCGCTCCTGCGGTATATCAGCGTCACTTCCTCCGCCCCCAGCCTGAGCGCCGTCCTTGCCGAATCCATTGCCACATTGCCGCCGCCTATCACGGCCACACGCTTTCCCGTTTTAATGGGGGTGTCGTATTCCGGAAATGAATAGGCCCTCATGAGATTGGTGCGCGTAAGAAACTCGTTTGCCGAATAGACCCCGTTCAGGTCCTCCCCGGGGATGCCCATGAACCTGGGCAGGCCCGCGCCCACTCCTATGAAGCAGGCATCGAACTCTTTCATTATCTCCTCAAGCGTTATAAGCTTGCCCGCAACCGAATTTGTCCTTATGTCAACGCCCATTTGCCTGAGCGCATCGATCTCTTCCGCAACGATCTTTTTTGGAAGACGGAACTCCGGAATGCCGTAAAACAGCACGCCTCCCGGCTCGTGAAGGGCCTCAAACACAATTACCTTATGGCCAAGGCGCGCAAGGTCGTAAGCGCAGGTAATGCCGGAAGGGCCGCTGCCGACCACCGCCACTTTCATGCCGGTGGACACGGCTGCCTCAGGCGCGGAGCGGGCCCCGTTTTTCATCTGCCAATCGGCGCAAAACCGCTCAAGCCTTCCTATCGCCACGGGCTCATGCTTTTTCCCAAGTGTGCAGGAGCCTTCGCACTGGTTTTCCTGCGGGCATACCCTTCCGCAAACCGCCGGAAGGACATTTGCGCCCCTTATTATCCTGTACGCCCCCTCAAGATCGCCTTCCACCATGGCAGCGATGAACTCAGGTATGGGCACGCCAACGGGGCAGCCCGAAACGCAGGGTTTGTTTTTGCATTCGAGGCACCTTTTGGCTTCAAGCGCCGCCTCTTCAGGGCTGTACCCGAAGCTCACCTCCTCGAAATTTCTCTTTCGCGTGCCGGGGTCCTGCTCCCTCACAGGAGTCCTTTTCGGATTCAATTTCTTCGGGCTTTTTGCTTTTGCTTTGTTCTCTTCAGGCATTTTTCAATAATTTCTTTTTTTAATTTTTATTTTTAAGGCAAATTATGCCGTTTTTTCCAGGCCTCGAAGGATTCCTTTTCCTCTGCCTTGTACATCTTCTGCCGGTTTATTAGGCAGTCCCAGTCCACGAGCTGTCCGTCGAAATCAGGGCCGTCGATGCAGGCGAATCTGGTCTCGCTGCCCACTCGCACACGGCAGCCTCCGCACATCCCCGTGCCATCCACCATTATCGCGTTCAGGCTCACGATCGTCTTCACTCCAAAGGGTTTTGCAACCTCGCAAACGGCCTTCATCATGGGAGCCGGTCCTACCGCCATCACCGTGTCAGCGCCGTACTCCTCCAGTTCGGCCCTTAGCGCGTCCGTTATAATGCCCTTCATCCCGGCGCTGCCGTCATCAGTGGTTATCAGGACTTTGTCGCTGATCTCCCTCATTTCCTTTTCATATATCAGGAGGTTTTTGCTCCGTGCGGCCATTACCGAAACCACCGGGCTTCCTGCCCTGCGAAAGGCCAGGCCGATCGGGTAAAGGGGAGCAATACCAAACCCGCCGCCAGCCAGTATGACCTTGCCGGCGTTTTCCGTGTGGGTCGGGTTTCCAAGGGGGCCGCAGACGTCTTTTATCTCATCGCCTTCTTTCAGGGCGGCCATTTCCCCGGTAGTCTTGCCCACCGCCATTACGATGAGGTTTATAGTGCCTTCGGCAGGGTCTATCCCGGCCAGGGAAAGGGGTATCCTTTCGCCTTTTTCATGGAGTCTTATTATGACGAACTGTCCGGCCTTTGCCTTAGCGGCGACAAGGGGAGCGTGTATTTTATAGAAAAAGACATCGGGGGGGCGGAGAAGCTTTTTTTCGATTATCTCAGGCATAAAAAGATTACCTATATCATTTTAAAATATTTTCCCCGCGCTTTGCACGCGGGGAAAATATTTTTTCCTTCTTTATGTCAGCGGCACGGACCGTTTTACTGGATTCCCAGATGCGGTTTGGCGCTGCTTTTTCCTATATCTCTTCTTGCCGCCATGTCCATGAGCACGCGTTCGGTGCCGAACCTGCCGGGCTCGTATTTCTTCAGCTTCAGGTTCGCCCTGGCGTTGTCTATGTACTCAAGGGCAAGGCTAAGCACCTTTTCCGGGTCCTGTTCAAAGCGCAGGCAGCCCATGAACCTCTCATACCATACGTTGGTCATGATGTTGGTTACCTCTTTGCTTGCGGCCACCGGCGACTGTCCGCCGCCGAATATGACAGGCACTCCGGATGCAGCAAAGTAGCAGGCTATGGCTATTGCCTTTTCGCTCATCCACTCAGGCGCTATGCCTACGGCGGGCATCCCGCCTATCTCGTCCGAAAGTCCGCCCTCGGCTGCCATTGCCGAAGCGACGGTAAGTATTCTGGAATTGTCCACGCAGGACCCCATGTGAAGTATGGGCGGTATTCCTATCGCCTCGCAGACCTCCTGAAGCCCTGGGCCCGCATGCTCGCGCGCGGTTTCGGGTGTGAGGAACCCGGCCGCCGCGTAAGCGTTTGCGCCGCAGCCTGTAGTGACCACAAGGACGTCCTGCTTGATGAACTCAAGCGCCAGCGTCTTGAAATACCCGGTTGCGGGCAGCCGCGGGTTGTCGCAGCCCACAAGGCCCACAATGCCGCGGACGCGTCCGGCCATTATCGCATCGTTCAGCGGCCTGAAGGAGGCGCGCCATTTGCCGCCCTGCATATATTCGATGTACTCATGCGAGAAGCCCGCTATAAGAGGGGACTTGTCCGACTCCACATATTTCCCTTTCTTTGTCCTGTTCGGGAAATTATCTATGGCGATGCGGACGATTTTTCTTGCTGATTCTTTTGCGTGGTGCTCATCAAAGGGAACGTGAACGGCGCCTTGCGTTGCGGCCTTCTCCGATGTGGTTATCACCTTCGTATGGAACTTCTTTGAAAGCTCAACGATAGCGGGCATTATGCACTGCACATCAACGGAGATGGCGTCCACAAGCCCCGTCATTATTCCAAGCTCCTGGTTCGTGAATCCGCCGGAGGTGGGAATGCCGTGCCTCATGAGCACTTCATTGGCCGTACAGCACATGCCGCCAAGATTGATGCCTTTTGCGCCTTTGGATTTCGCGTATTCGATCATCTCGGGCTCGGAGACGACGTCCACTATGGATTCGGCCAGCGTCGGCTCATGCCCGTGCACCACAACATTGACCTCGTCTTCCTTGAATATCCCAAATGATGCCTTGGCCTGTACCGGTTTAGGGGTCCCGAACAGCACGTCCGAAATGTCGGTTGAGATCATGCTGCCGCCCCACCCGTCCGCAAGGGACGTCTTTAAAGCGTGAAGCAGAATATGGTCCGGGTCATGGTCCACACCCATATTGGTCCTGTGCATGGCCTCGACAACTTCCCTGTCGATGGAGCGGGCACCGATACCCCATTTTTTCCACCTGTCGCGCGTCTTCTGGGGCGCGCGCTTCGCGTAATTAAGCTCGCCATCGATCCTGTTGAAATCTTCCAGGAGCTTCAGGGCCACTTCCCTGGCGATGTCGTTTACTTCTTTGCCGTCAACGGGTATATCCAGTATGGCAGCCATGCGGTTGAGTTTTTCGGGGTCTTTCACCTCGAAATCCTTGGTCTTCCCCTCTCCCACCGCAAGCAGCGTCAGCGCCATGCTCCTTCCGTGGTCGGAATGGGCCGCCGTTCCGGCAGCCACCATTCTCAGGAAGTTTCTCGCTGCGATGGTGGAAACATTCGCTCCGCAAACGCCCCTGCCGTCCTGCTCGGCATTGGGCCCAACGAGTCTGCAGGGGCCCATATGGCAGACCTTGCAGCAGGCCCCGGATTCACCTATCGGGCAGGGTTTCATTTTCTCCGCCCTTTCAAAACAGGTTATCAGGCCCTGGGATTCACCCCACTCGATTATCTTCTCTGCGGCCTCATTCGCGCTCTTTATTTTATGTTTATGCTCCATAAAAATTTATCCTCCAGTGAAATGCCGGTTGTTCGTGTTTTCCGTAACGCAATTTAATTAAAAACACCTTTATATCATGGGCTCCATCCCGAGTGCCGGGTGCCCTGTAGTTGAAAGGTATTCGAGGAGTTTTTCGGAATCCTCGGCCACGGTCTCATCCGCTATCATGTCCAGCAGGCCGGGCACGCCTTCTTCAGCCGCCCTGGCATCGAAAGACTCCTTCAGGCTCTCCTTCAGGTTTTTGGTCATCCATACGATCCTTTTTAACCCTCCGTCACCGGCCAGGAACTTCTTGCTGGTGATGAAGTTCCTGCCTATGCCCATGAAGCCCGGGGTCTGCATGCCGCCGCCGACGGAGCCGGCCAGCGTGGAGAATTTCATCCCCGCACGCGTCATCCCCTG
>JAKAEG010000252.1 GCA_021819985.1 Nitrospirota bacterium
TTTGACCCTGCCCACCGCAGCCGGGGTTTTATTTTTACCTGCTCTTTTAGTTATCAAAATACTGCCAACCCCGTTCAAGCGCTTTTGTGTTCACTTCGAGTATTGCCGGTTTCCCGCCGGCAAGCATTTTCAGGGCGTGCTTCAGTACGGGCAGTTCGCAAATGGATGCCGCCCGCGCTAGCGCTCCGCAAAGCACCATATTGGCTGACAAAGGCGCGTTCATCGAGACCGCGATCTCCCCGGCAGGAATCCTGACCACCTTCAGGTCTGTCCGCTCCGGTTCCCCGGATACTATTGAAGAGTTCAATATGAGCAGGCCTTTTTTTCTGACCTTGGCGCCAAAGCGCTCAAACGATTCCTGGTTCATGACCGCAAGCACATCCGGGCTGCTTATTACAGGCGAGCCTATGAGCCCGTCAGAGATAACGACGGTGCAGTTAGCCGTTCCGCCCCTGACCTCCGCGCCGTAAGACGGGAACCATGTCACGTTCATCGCCCCTTCCATCGCAGCCTGGGCCATGAGTTTTCCCGCAAAAAGTATCCCCTGCCCCCCGGACCCGGCCACTAGAATGCTTGTATTCACCTGGCCTCCTGTACGGGAGATTTTATTTCCCCGGAAAAAGCAGTTTTTTGGGCGGTTTTGTCCTTAAATATGCCAAGCGGGAAGAATTCGGCCATCCTGGTGGATATCCATTCCATCGACGCCTCGGGAGAGAGCTTCCAGTCCGTTGGACATTGTGAAAGCACCTCCACAAAACTGAAACCCTTCCCTTCCATCTGGCAGCGGAGCGCCTTTTCAAAAAGCCTTTCCGTGGCAAGGACGTTTTTTGGACTGTCAAGAGAACTCCTGGCGGCAAAAACGGTCCCTTCCAGACCTGAAAGCAATTCGGCCATTTTAAGGGGATGTCCCGCCGTGGCGATGTCTCTTCCTTTTTGCGTGGTCGTGGTCCTCTGTCCGGCCAGAGTGGTCGGGGCCATCTGGCCTCCGGTCATCCCGTAAATGCCGTTATTGACGAAAAATACCGTTATGTTCTCGCCCCTGTTAGCGGCATGGATTATCTCACCGGTGCCTATGGCCGCAAGGTCGCCGTCACCCTGGTAGGATATCACTACGCTGCCGGGCAGAGATCTTTTGATCCCGGTCGCGGCGGCAGGCGGTCTTCCATGCGGTATCTCAAGGACGTCGAAATCGAAATAATCATACGCGTATACCGCGCACCCCACGGGCGCTATGGCTATGGTCCTCTCTCTTATTCCCAGCCGGTCCACGCATTCAGCGACTATCCTGTGCAGTATGCTGTGTCCGCAACCCGGACAATAATGAAACCGGGCGTCCTTAAGACTCCTTGGTCTTTCAAAAACTTTTTTCATTTATCCCGCCTGTCCCCCTGCAAGACGTATCTGTCTTTTGCCCAGCGCTTTTGCCTCGTACAATGCCATGTCGGCCGCATATAGAAGGCCCTTCTCATCGAGGCCGTCTTCCGGGAACGTGGCGATCCCTCCGCTGATCGATATGCGGATCCTGTGGTCTATATAATACTCACTTTCAACAGCGTTTTTCACCCTCATGGCCTGTTTGAGCGCCTCGGATTTTGAAGTGCTGGTCTGTATTATCACAAATTCCTCTCCGCCGTACCTTGCCGCTATATCCGATTCCCTCGATGTGGTTTTTATGGCGCGCGCTATGTTCTTTAAGACATTATCGCCAACCTGATGGCCGTAAGTGTCGTTTATCACTTTGAAATCATCCACATCCAAAAGCGTTACGGAAAAGTATGTGCCGTAACGCTTTGCCCTGGCTATCTCAAGGGCAAGCGAATCATAAAAATATCTCCGGTTGAATATCCCGGTAAGCGCATCTGTCACGGCAAGATACCTGGCGTTCTCATAGAGCCGCACCTTTTCGATTATGAGGGACACGTGATTGCCTATGAGATGAAGCAGCGATGCAAGATCGAACCCCATTGCCACAGGGACCCTGCTTCCAATGGCCAGCACCCCGGCCTTGTCGGGCCCTATGGACAAGGGCTGCGCCACCAAAAAAGCGATCCCCTCTCCGGAAATCAGGGGGTCTTTTTCTATGTCCTCCTGCTCAAGCACATGGAACGGCTCTTTAAGGGATGTGACCATCTCATGGAAATCATCAAAAGCGCCGGTCTCAAGCTTCCGCCTGAAATTCATTGAAAGGCCGGCCGTCCCCTTAAGGACATAGTTTTTGTTTTTTTCAGTGTCCTTTTCTTTCAGCGCGATCCAGCAGAGGTCCAGACCGGTTACAAGCTGTATTTTCTCTATCAGTTTCCCAAAAATGGAGCCTATCTCATCGGAGTAGATAAATACGGTGGATATCGTGTTCAGCACCATCAGAAGCCTGTTTCTTTTTACCAGTTCGTCCTCAAGCTCGACAAATTTAGTGACGTCTTCGAATATTATTCCAGACAGGCGGCCGTTTTGCATTACAGGGTAAGCGGTCGCATTAAAAACACGGCCATTCAGCTTTAGCTGGCCGGTTTGCTCCGTGCGGGTCTGTATGCTTTTTTTCAGCTCTCCGGAAATTCCCGATATCTTTTCAATTTCCAAAAGCGGTCTGCCAAGGAGGGCCTCACGGCTTTCATTGACGAGCGAGCAAAAAGCTCCATTCAAGTCCAGTATGCGCGTGTTCTCATCTATAACCGCAACCGGAGCGTTTATGTAATCCAGACATTGTATAACGGTCCTTTTTTTAAAAAGGCTGGTGAAATGCATTCTTACCTGCCTCCCCCTTGTGCAGACCGGTTATACAGATCGAAAATTATCCCTTCGGGCAGGCCGGTATCGTTTGAAATTACATTTTGGAAGCCGAACTCACGCATTATATTAATTGTAAGTCCCAGGCCGGGTATAATCAAG
This sequence comes from Nitrospirota bacterium, assembly GCA_021819985.1. Classification (GTDB taxonomy): domain Bacteria; phylum Nitrospirota; class Thermodesulfovibrionia; order Thermodesulfovibrionales; family JdFR-88; genus JAKAEG01. The sequence goes on from JAKAEG010000252.1 coordinate 2,887, forward strand.
TCCGCTCTGTCTGGTTCCAGGCCGGCCACGACTTTGCCCCTCTGATCGAGTGAAAGCGCAGCCAGTCTTAGGTACATCCGCTCCAGTGTTTTCCTGTCCATTTGCCGCCCGTGGACCTTTTCATGCTCATAAGATGTAAGTCCCAGGTCGATTGCGGCGATAGCGGATGCGGTCCCTCCTGTCACGATGAAAACGGTCCCGGCGGGCAGAAAGGAAACGGCCTGCCTTAACCCGGACACAAAAGAAACGATATGCTTTTCGAGTACAGTTTCGCCTTCTCTTTCCATAAGCCCCGCCAGTTTGACCACTCCCACCGGAAAGCTCCCGCTCCTTACAAGTGACCGGCCTTCCGTCAGCATCCATTCCGTGCTGCCGCCTCCGATATCCAGAATAAAGTTTTTGTTCTTTTTACCTTTTTTGTTTTTATTCCCTTCCAGTCCAAGCCCCCCGGTTACTCCTAGCGCGGAAAGCCTCGCCTCCTCCTCATGCGTTATCGCTTCAAGCCTTATCCCTGTATGCTCGAAAACGCGCCTGATGAACTCCTGTCCGTTTGCAGCCTCTCTGAGCGCGCTGGTACCCACAGCCCTCATACCCGAAAGTCCGTTCCAGGAGGAGATTATCTCAGAATACTTTTTCAGCGTTTCCAATGTCCGCTCCATATTCGGGGCGAGGAGGCTTTTTTTACCGGCTCCGGACAAAGACAAAAAACCTTCGGCTAGCCTTGTGGCGGTCCGTTCATACCTGAGCCTCACCAATCGCCCATCCGGGCCGACCCTGGCCAAAAGAAGACGCACCGCGTGCGACCCAGCGTCTATTGAAGCAAATACAAAAACACCCATTTCAGATTATAACCAACAAACCGGGCAAGATTACAAAAAACCATAAACCGGGACAGATAGATCAGAAATCGTAAAAAAAAATAAAAAAATGTGCAAAATGAGAAAAGGCAGGTACATGTTATAATTTTCTACCTGGATCCGGCCTGAATGCGGGCCCATGTTGGATTTTTAACGGCGTGAAAGGTGGGTCATGTCATGCAATGCATCCTCATAGTCGAGGACAGGGAATCGATGGCCGGCATGCTCAAAACCACTCTGGAGAGCGAGGGCTTCAAAGCCGTTACCGCCGGAGATACCTCCTCCGCATTTAAAAAACTCAAACAGGAAAAAATAGACCTGGTGCTTACGGACCTCAAATTGCCGGGGAAAAGCGGGATCGAGGTCCTCAGGGCCTCAAGAGAGGACGACGCATTGAGGCCTGTAATTGTCATGACCGCATACGGCTCTATCGAGGGGGCGGTAGAGGCCATGCGGCTCGGGGCCTATGATTTTATAACGAAACCATTCGATACGGAGCACCTGGCGCTCCTCATAAAAAGGGCACTTGAAAACCAGCGAGTGGTCACCGAGAACATCCTTTTAAGGGAAGAACTGGGGCAGAAATTCATGCCCGTCATAATAGGCAAAAGTGCTTCTATAACAGAGGTGGCCCAGATGCTCAGGCGGGTGGCCCCGGTAAAAAGCACAGTCCTTCTCCTTGGGGAATCCGGCACTGGAAAAGAACTTTTCGCCCGCGCCATTCACAGCCTTTCACCCAGAAAGGAGTTCCCTTTTGTCGCGATAAACTGCGCGGCCATTCCGGAAAACCTCCTTGAGACCGAGCTGTTCGGACACGAGAAGGGGGCATTTACGGGGGCCGAAAGGACAAAACCGGGAAAACTCGAACTGGCCCATATGGGGACCGTATTTCTGGATGAGATAGGAGAACTCGACCTTTCAATCCAGGCAAAGCTTTTAAGGGTTTTGCAGGAGGGCGAGATAGAGCGGGTCGGAGGGACCGGACCGTTAAAAATAGACGTCCGCGTGGTTGCCGCAAGCAATAAGGACCTTGAAAAAGAAGTGCAGGATAAAAAATTCAGGGAAGACCTTTATTACCGGCTGAATGTCTTT
>JAKAEG010000253.1 GCA_021819985.1 Nitrospirota bacterium
CCTTACGGAAAGGACCATATCCGGAAAGTTCCTTATAAGGGCGGGTATCTGTTCCTCGGCCCTTCCGCCCGTAAAGAAAAGCTCGCCATCCTTTTCGCCAGGCTCGATGTTCAGGGCATCTTTTATTTTAAGCGCAGCGGCCTTGTTATCGGTCGTCTTCAAAAAAATGATGTCCCCGCCAAGCGATCTTTTAAGGTCTTCCGGGCTGCCCTGGGCGATGATCCGCCCCCCGTCTATTATCGCAAGCCTGTCACATACCTCGGCCTCTTCCATGTAATGGGTCGTCATGAACACAGTTACGCCGTGCTCTTTGGGCAGTTCCGTTATGGCCTCCCACAAGCGGGAACGGCTCTGCGGGTCCAGCCCCAGGGTAGGCTCATCCATGAAGAGCACTTTTGGCCTGTGGATGAGTCCTCGGGCGACTTCGAGCCTTCTCTTCATCCCGCCCGAGAATTTTTTTACCAGGTCGTCCCTTCTTTCAAAAAGGTCCATGAACCGCAGGGCGTTTTCCACCCTTCCCCTGATCTCTTTTTTTGCCACCCCGTAAATATAGGCATGGAATACGAGGTTCTCATATGCCGTAAGGTCCTTGTCCAGGGTGCTGTCCTGAAAGACTATGCCTATGGAACTCCTGACAAGCCTGGGCTCTTTTTTGCAATCATGCCCGTTTACAAGGGTCCTGCCGGAAGTGGGGTTAAGGAGCGTGCAAAGGATGTTTATGGTCGTGGTCTTGCCGGCCCCGTTTGGTCCCAGGAACCCGAATATGGTCTTTTCCTCGACCTGGAAGGAGATATTGTCTACAGCCGTAAGCTGGCCGAACTTCCTGGTGAGCCCCTCTACGGAGATAACAGCGGGCATTCTAACAGGCGGTGAGTGTCTTCAGAATATCCTTATATCGTGCGGCCGCTTTAAGGAGGACCTCTTCAGGCAATCGTGGGGCAGGGGGCTGCATGTCCCAGTCCATTGCTGAAAGCGCGTCCCGTATTATCTGCTTGTCAAAGCTGTCCTGCCCAACTCCCTCGCGGTAGCCCTCCACGGACCAGAACCGTGAGGAATCGGGAGTCAGGAGTTCGTCAATTAGAATGATCCTGCCGTCCAGAAGCCCGAATTCCATTTTGGTGTCGGCTATTATGGTCCCTTTTTTCAGGGCTATGGAGCGGGCCCGCTCATAAATTTTTAAGGTGTAGTCCTTCAGCATACCGGCCTCTTTCGTGCCGGCCGTCCTCTCGCATTCCTCAAAAGAGATGTTCATGTCGTGTCCTTCCGCGGCCTTTGTGCTCGGGGTGAAGATGGGCACGGGAAGTTTCGAGGATTCCTTTAACCCGGGGGGCAGCTTTATGCCGCAGACAGAGCCGGTCTCTTTATAGGACTTCCAGCCGCTGCCCGAAAGATAGCCACGGACTATGCACTCTACCGGTATGACAGATGCCTTTTTCGCGAGGATGCTTCTGCCCTCCAGAAGCTCGCGATGCGCCCTGAAAGGCTGGGGGAAATCCGATACGTCGGTCGAGATTATATGGTTTTCGATAATGTCTTCAGTCTGCCGGAACCAGAAAAGCGATATGGCGGTAAGCATCTTGCCTTTTTCCGGTATGGCATCGGGAAGTATAACGTCAAAGGCGCTTACCCTGTCTGTTGCGACAATGAGGAGCTTGTCCCCAAGATCGTAAACGTCTCGTACTTTGCCGCGCCTTGGCGCAGGCGCGCCCTCTATTTCCGTTTTTTCTATAGCTTTCATATCACAGGCTTCAATGATAACCGATATTGATTGGACTATTCAAATGGCTGCTTTAAAATGGATAGCGAGCGTGACCGAAGGTTTAGCAAGCGAATATGAAAAAAAACAAAAAATCCCTGCATAAGATTCCCGGCAGCTTTCCGCAGGGAATCTCAAATATTTTTTGCATCTGCTATCCTTCACATATGAACGGAACCAAAAAAACGGCCCTCATCACAGGCGGCACGGGCGGGCTTGGAAAAAGCCTTGCCGTGAGGCTCGCCGGGAAAGGATACAGGGTCGCGATCAATTTTTATAAGGACAGCACAGGGGCGAAAAACCTTGTCGCCGGGCTTTGCGGCGAGGCGGCGGCATTTCAGGCGGACGTGGGCGATATTGAACAAGTGCGGGGAATGGCCCGGAAAATTGCGGACAGGTGGGGCAGCCGGCTGCACGTCTTAATAAATTGCGCGGGCATCACAAGAGACGCCCTGCTTATAAAAACGGGGGCGGCCTCATGGGATGATGTGATAAGGACAAATCTTACGGGTCCGTTCAATACGATAAAAACCTTTGCTCCGATGATAATGGAGGCCGGAGGGGGCCATATAATAAACATCTCGTCATATTCCGGCATGAAAGGGAAAAAAGGACAGGCGTCCTACAGCGCATCAAAGGCGGCGCTTACGGGATTGACAATCAGCGCCGCCGCCGAGCTTGGCAGATACAACATACGTGTGAACGCGGTATTGCCTGGTTTCATGCCCACCCGAATGGGCGCGGAGGCGGACGGGGCCATTCGGAAAGCAAAAGAAGACAGCTTTATTGGAAAACTGTCTGACCCCGATGAAGCCGCGTGTTTCATTGCGGACCTCGCTGAAATGAATTTCGTAACCGGACAGGTGTTTCCGGTAGAAAGCAGGGTTTTTTAAGAAAATGGCCAGGGGTTTTTTCATAACGGCAACCGATACAGGGGTGGGAAAGACGGTAGTGGCCGGGGCGCTGGTCCGTTTTTTAAAAGGTTTTTTGGGGCTCAGGGTGGGCGCAATGAAGCCAATTGAATCCGGTTGCCCGCGCCAAAACGGTCATTTGGTGCCAGGGGACGGAACTTTTTTAAAGGAAATGGCTGAAATGGAGGAGCCCATAGAAGAGGTGACCCCGTATACGTTTGAAGCGCCTCTGGCCCCGGTAACCGCCTCGGAAATGGAGGGAACGCGAATAGATATAAATGTGATTAAAGAAAAATTCAAGATACTGGGAGCAAAGTATGATGCTGTCGTAGTGGAAGGGATGGGCGGATTGCTTGTGCCAATAAAACGCGATCATTCTATCGGTGGGATGGGTAAGGGTGGGTATTACGTCCTCGATCTTGCCATGGAGCTTGAGCTTCCGCTCATTATAGTGGCAAGAGCTTCGCTTGGGACGATCAACCATACGCTTTTGACCGTAAGGTGCGCTCTTGAATCGGGAGCCAGGGTGGCGGGAGTTGTCATAAACCACCAAACCCCGGCCTCTTCAGAGGGGCTCGCCGGAAGGACGGGCCCCTCGGCCATAAAGGACTTTTCGCCGGTCCCTGTAATAGGGGAGTTCCCTTTTACTGAGGTTCTAAATGCAGAGACTATTGGAAAGGCCGCTTGTGAGAATCTGGGTATGGCAGCTCTGCAAAAATTTCTTTAGCCGTTGCTTCTGGAAAACTCTCAGTCCTCGACGTGGCATTTATTGCAAAGGGAACGCTGATAGGGTGTGAACTTTGTAGCCGGTCTGTCATAGTATGTCCTTGCGGTTTCCCTCGATGACCGTCCCATAGCCTGAGAATTGTCTCCAACTATATCGGTACCCGGCCATGCGGTCTGTCCTGCCGGATCGGCGGTGATAAAGGTCTGGAAACTGGAGTCGAAACGGAGCATGTAATCCCAGCCCGAGGCATGCGCCCTGTGGCATGTAAGGCACATTACATTGCTGTTTTCATCGGCTCCCACAAGATACGAATCGTCGCTCCGCGCGTGCTTTTTCAGGATGTTATAGTCTGATGTGCCCTCTTCAAAGGGTACAAGGGAAAGATAAGCGGTTTGCCTCGTGCCCGTAATGTCCCCGGTTTTTACGTATGCATTGTAATTGTTAGCCAGAAAGCCAAGTTTTGCTCCGTTTCCGGCCGGATGGCGGTATGCGCCGGAGGTATTTGGTTGAGAATTCAGAAATGCCGGATGACAGTTCGCGCACCATTCCGACATCCCCTGGCCGTAAGCGACCCGTGTCTGAGTCACCGACTCAGGCCTGTTGTAGTTGGAAGGAGCCACGGCGGACGGCGGGTCTGAGGTGAACGGAAAACCGGGAATGCTGACCGGCGAATATCCCGCGCCTCCAAGGAGTCTGTAGTCTCCGACGGGACAGTTTGTTGTGGGGTCGGGGCTGCTTTCGTAGGAGCCCGAGCCGCAGGCATTCTGGAGCCCGCTGGAGACGATAGTGCCGTTCACAGTCCTGCGGTACTCGCCATGCGGATCATGACAGCTTATGCATGTAAGACTGGCAGCCGGATATGTGCCCCCGGGCGCAGTTACATGGACAGGGCTTGCGGCATATCTGTAGTCCGCAGCTACAATATCATGCCCGTGCATATATCCATAATCGGTCAGTACCGATTGCCCTGATGTCCATGTATAGTTTTTTTTAAGCCATCCAAAATCACCTCCCGGGGTCATCTGCCCGGGCGGTATGCCGGGGGGCATCAGGGATTCTGGCGTGCTTATATATTGATAAGACGGCAGGTTCTGGTTTGCCGAATGGCAGTTGAGACAGGTTGACCCCTGGTCCGTCCCCCTGAGTAGATAGGGCCCGCTCTGGGTTGCGGTCCCAGCCTGGATCGAGGGCGCCCGGTGCACGGTGTGGCACCCGTTGCACTCGCCCACCCCGCCGTTATGAAATCCGGCAAAGGCGAGTTGGACAAAAACGGCCCAGAGTGTTAAAAAAATAGGTACGGTTTTTCTTCTCATACAGCCTGGCCCTTGCAAATGCCCGGTGGGCATGAGTGTTTTGCTTGCGGGTTTTTACGACCGTTTTGTGACCGCTTTGATTTGAGGATTTTTTGAGGTAGTATCCGGACGGAACCGTTGATTGTTC
>JAKAEG010000254.1 GCA_021819985.1 Nitrospirota bacterium
ATCAAGCAGAATAAAATAAACGTAAGGGGGAAGCCAACTTTCCCCCTTTTTTGTTATTTCTTGACCCTATCGATGCCTTGAGGTATGAATTAAGGAGGGACTGAAGTCTTCTCATCAATCCAAAGCGCGGGTGGGCAAGCGATGAAAGGCATCCTGAAGATCGCATACAAGCTGCTTGTGAACGACAAGGGAAAGTTTGCCGCGCTGCTTGTAGGCATTACATTTGCCGTTTTTCTGATGAATATGATGACGTCGATGTTCGCTGGCATCCTTAGCAAATCATCCGCCACAGTGATAAACATAGGCGCAAAGGTCTGGGTGATGGATCCGGCCGTAAATACCGTCGCCAACAGCATTCCGATGCCCGACTACGTTCTAGACGCAGTTCGGAGCATAAACGGAGTCAAATACGCCGTACCTTTGTATTCCGGGGGAGCGCTCGTAAAGCTTCGAAACGGCACGTATCAATCGGTGACTGTTTTAGGGCTTGACGATACCAGCCTTTTTGGAAGACCGCAGCTCATCGAGGGGAACATCGAAGATATATATTCAGAAAACTCCTTCATCGTGGTGAAAGACTCGGAATTTCCAAAACTCGGCAATCCGAAACTGGAAACGGAATTCGAGCTGAACGACCACCGGGTAGTAATCTCCGGCATAGGGAAGGTCACTACAAGCGGCCTTTTCGGAGTCCCAACTCTCTATACCACATATAACAGGGCCATCCAGTATATCCCCTCTACGAGATATACCATCTCATATATCCTGGTTGAGCCCAAAAGCCCCGCAATGGTGCCCTATATCCAGCGGCAGGTAAAAGCACTTGGTTATGAAGCGCTTACAAAAAATGAATTCATGAGCAAAATATCAAATTTTTATATGTACCAGACCGGGCTTGGAACCAATGTGTTTTTAATGACAATAATAAGTTTCATAGTGGGGTTGTCCATTTCCGGGCAGACCTTTTATACATTCATACTTGAGAACCTTGACAGGTTCGGGGCCATAAAGGCGATAGGTGCCAGAGGGCGGGATCTCGTGTACATGATCCTGTTCCAGGCTGCTTTCACGGCCTTAATCGGTTATGGCCTTGGTATCGGGCTGTCCTCCCTGGTCATATTCGTGGCGAAACTGAGAATATCCAGCTATGCGGCAATTGTGACCTATAAAAACCTGGTACTTGCTTTTGTCATGGTCCTGATAATTGCCGGTATTTCAAGCTATATAGGGGTAAGAAAAGTGATAAAAATAGAACCCTTTGACATCTTCAGGGGTTAGTATGGCGGACCCGGCAGTGAAAGCAAGTGAACTGGTCAAATGGTTTGGCGAGGGCGAGGCCAAAACGCTTGCCATAAGGGGCGTGAGCTTTGAGGCCTATTTCGGGGAGATGCTCTATATCGAAGGCCCGTCGGGAAGCGGAAAGACAACCCTGTTAAGCATGATATCCGGGATTCTCAGACCTAATTCGGGAAGCGTAATTGTGGAGGGAAAGGACATCTGGAGCCTGACAGCCAACCAGCTTGCCGATTTCAGGCTGAACACGGTTGGGTTCGTTTTCCAGGACTATCACCTCTTTCCACGGCTCACGACCCAGGAAAACGTAGCAATCCCCCTTATCCTGAAAAAACTGGGATGGGATGAAGCCATGGACAGAGCGCTTGAGTACCTTGAAATAGTGGGACTCAAAGAGCGGGCACACCTCCAGCCGGTCAAATTAAGCGGAGGGGAACAGCAACGCGTGGCAATCGCAAGGGCAATCGCCAGCCGTCCTGACCTCCTGATATTCGATGAGCCTACGGCTTCCCTGGACGGAGACACGGGAAGAAGGATCGTGGATTTCGTTAAAAAAACCATTTTAAATGACAAGCGATGCATCCTGATCGTCACGCATGACAGCAGGATATTTGAATACGCGGACAGGATAATGAGAATGGAAGACGGAATAATCAAAGGGGTGGAAAGGGAAGCAAGTGAGAAATAAAATACTGTTCATCCTCTCCATCGTGGGCATTCTGGCCGGTCTGGTGAGCGCATACATATACGGCATGCAAAAAAAGCCGCTTCCCCCGGTGTTTTCTCCAGCCTCCAATCCCTACGCAAAGGGAATCTACTCGAACGGTATCATAGAAAGTTATCAGAAAAACGGAGAGAACATAAACATATACCCCGAAGTCCCGGGGGTTGTAACGCAGATACTGGTTTCGGAAGGAGAGATTGTGCATGAAGGGGCGCCGCTCCTCAAAATAGATGATTCAGTCCAAAGATCGACCGTGGAGCAGCAAAAGTCCCAGGCGGAAGCCGCCCTGGCGCTGCTGGAGGAATTAAGGGCCCAACCCAGAAGGGAAAATCTGGAAGTAGCAAAGGCCCAGGTTGATCTTGCAAGCGCAAACCTCAAAAGCGCACAGGACCAGTATGACAAGCAGAAGAAATCTTATGAACTCAACCCAAAATCGGTTAGCAAGGACGCCTTGGACAGCGCGAGGGACGCGGTCAAGACCGCAAAGGCAAACCTCGGGGTCGCAAGAAGACAGTATGAACTCACGAAAGCGGGCGCATGGATTTACGATATCAGGAACCAGGAAAAGCTGTACACGGCCCTGTCAAAGGCATACGGGGCCTCAAAAGCCCTGCTGGACAAGTACATCATTAAGGCCCCCGTCGACGGGATGGTCCTTTCAATAAAGGCTGCGGTCGGCAGCTATATATCTTCGCAGGGAGCCTATGGCACATATACCCAGGGGTTTGACCCCGTCCTGGTCATGGGTAGTCCACAGAGCCATCTCGAGGTCAGGTGCTACATTGACGAGATACTCGTGCACAGGCTGCCCCCGCCCTCACAAATGCGGGCTCAGATGTTCATCCGGGGCACGAATATCAGCATCCCCTTAAAATACGAACGGGTGCAACCCTATGTGTCGCCCAAGATAGAACTGTCAAACCAGAGGACCGAAAGAGTCGATGTGAGGGTGCTGCCTGTAATATTCGGGTTTGACAAGCCAGGAAATATCAATCTTTATCCCGGCCAACTGGTTGATGTTTACCTTGCCGGAAAATGAAGAGTCAAAAGCCATGCACAAAAATCAAAAAAAGGATTTTCTCGACAAACAAATGAATGGTTTTCATAAACTTAAAGTCCGCCAAAAAAACAGGCGGGAATGTTCACTTGCAATGCTTTGCCTGGCAGTCCTTTCAATTGCCGGGGGCTGCACTGTGGGGCCCAATTTTGTACCACCAAAAGCCCCTCCGATTGCCAGGTACACTTATGGCCCGCAGCCGGCCGCGACAGTAAAGGCAAACGGCCAGTCCCAATATTTCAATCAGGGGGCTAAAATTGAAGCAGATTGGTGGCGGCTCTTCAAATCTCCAAAGATAGACGCCGTGATCAAAGTGGCGATTGTTAATAGCCCTGGCTTGCAGGCCGCGCAGGCCGGTTTGCGCCAGAGCCAGGAAGTCCTCAGGGCCGGTGAAGGCGTCTTCTATCCGCAGGTTGATGCCGGTTTTTCCGCTACTCGCCAGAAATTTTCCCAATCGAGATTCGGCGGCAGCTCCGCAAGCAGCATCTTTAATCTCTATACTCTTACGGCCACAATCAGCTATGCCCTCGATGTGTTCGGGGGCGAACGAAGGACAATGGAGGGCCTTGGCGCACAGGTGGATTTCCAGCAATATATTTTGCTTGGCGCTGATCTAACCCTGTCAGGCAATATCATCAATACCATGATCGCACAGGCGGCTTACCATGAAGAAATTAACGCTATAGCTCTACTCATCAGCTTGCAGGAAGATCAGATAAAAATCGCCGAAGCACAGGCGGAAGCCGGGACTGTGCCATATTCAAACGTGCTCAGCCTGCAAAGCCAGTTAGCCGCCACCCAGGCAACGCTTCCGCCACTCAAGCAAAAGGTCAGCCAGGCCAATCACCTGCTTGCCATTCTGACAGGCCATGCGCCCGCGGAATGGACTCCGCCTGAATTAAGCCTGTCGGAATTTGCGCTCCCTGGCGAGCTGCCGTTATCGCTTCCCTCGGACCTGGTACGCCAGCGCCCAGATATTCTTGCCTCCGAGGCCCAGTTGCACAGCTCAAGCGCAAATATTGGAATGGCCACGGCCGCCATGTTTCCGAGCTTTAACCTGAACGGCTCTTACGGTCTGGAAAGCACGTCTTTGGGCAATCTGTTCAAAAAAAACAGCAGCATCTGGAGTCTGGGCGCAAATGTTACATCTCCGCTGTTTCGGGGCGGGACGCTGAGCGCCGAGCGGAGAGCGGCGATAGAGGCCTATAATCAATCCCTGGCAAATTACCGCCAGACCGTTCTCAGTGCCCTGGCGCAGGTAGCCGATACCCTGCGGGCGCTGGAACACGATGCGGAAAGCCTGGACGCCCAGTCGAAGGCGCTAAGCGCCGCAAATGATGCGCTTAAATTAATACGGGTCAATTATCAGGCCGGCACTGTGAACTATCTGCAAGTCCTTGTTGCGGACGTCCAGTATTATCAGGCAAAGATCGGTTATATCCAGGCGCAAGCCGCCCGGCTCCAAGACAGCGTTGCGCTTTATGTCGCATTCGGAGGGGGCTGGTGGAATGCAGAAGAAAAAGTTCCCGGCATTTCATAGACCACAGGTTAAATCTGAGCAATTCCGTTAGCCAACACCAGAGATTTCTGTTTACAGGTACTCTTCAAAAAACAGAAATGCCGCTGCCTGATTCTAGCAGCGGCATCCTTTCCGTCAATCGGATTTTGCCGTGAGCTCCCACCTGCCCATCCGCAGGCT
>JAKAEG010000255.1 GCA_021819985.1 Nitrospirota bacterium
GAGGCCGGGCAGGATCATAAGCCGCGATCTGCTGCTGGATGCGGTCTGGGGCAATGAATCCTATGTGGAGCCAAGGACCGTGGATGTGCATATAAGGAGAATGCGTGAAAAGATCGAGGACGACCCTTCCAATCCGCGGTATATACTGACTAAAAGAGGCGTCGGGTACTACTTCGCAGAAAAGGTGGCTGATTTCTGAAATGATAATATGGGCTATAACGGCTGTCAGCCTGATTTTCGTATATCTTTCGGTAAGAGGACTGCTGCTGTACCGGAGGTTTTCAGAACTCGATGAATTCGTGGAAGACCTTGCCAGAGGCGGTCTTGACAGGCGTTACTATCTTAGGGGAAAGAGCGGCTTTTCCAAAGTCCTTTACAATCTCAGCATATTTGCGGCCAATGTCCAGGAACAGACCCGTGAGAACGAGGCTTGTAACAACAGGCTCCAGGTTTTGCTCAAAAACATTCCTGACGGCATAATTCTCATGGACGCAAAGGGCAGGGTGAGGTCTCTTAACCCGGCTTTTGAGGACCTGCTTCACCTGAGGGGCAATTCCATCGCCGGCAAAGGGCTTGCGGAATCCTTAAATATAGCGGGGATGGGAGAACTCCTGGCCAGGGCCAGGGAGGAAAACTCCGGGAAAAAAGAGACCCTGGCGTACGACTCCAAATTCATTGAGATCACGGCCATGCCTTTCAGCGATCCGGTGAAAAAGGAATATGCCGGGCAAGTGGTAGTGTTCAGGGATGTGACCGCGGACAAAAGGATCGATGAGATAAGGAAGGACTTTGTCGCAAACGTTTCCCACGAGCTGAAGACCCCCGTAACCGCCATAATGGGATATGTGGATACGCTGCTGGACGGGGCGATGGAAAACAGGGAGGACCTTTCAAGGTTCCTGAAGGTGATCAGTTTCCAGGTCGGCAGGATGGACCAGCTGATAAAAGACCTCATTGAACTTTCAAGAATTGAATTCGGAGCGGTAGCGGTCGAAAAAAGGCCGGTCCAGTTAAATGAAATGGCCGGGAAAGTGATAAGTCTTTACGAAGAACAGGCGAAGGCCAAGGGTATTTACGTCAGATCGGATATTTCAGATGAGTGCTCGACCATACAGGCGGACCCCGGAATTCTCTCCCATATACTTTCAAATCTCCTTGACAATGCCGTGAAATATACCGAAACCGGCGGTGTTGTCCTCCGGGCTAGAGAGGGGGACAATTATTCCTGCGTCCTCGTGGTGCAGGATACGGGGATAGGCGTGCCCAAAAAATTCGTCCCGAGGCTTGGTGAAAGGTTTTTCAGGGTTGACCCTTCCCGTTCAAGAGAGATGGGAGGCACGGGGCTTGGCCTTGCCATTGTAAAACACCTTGTGATCACTATGGGCTGGAGAATGCATATAGACTCAGACCCCGGCAGGGGAACGAGCGTAAGGATTTATATCAATTAAATATTTGATTTAACAGGAAAAAATTTTGTAACATCCCTGTAACATTCCCTCTTTATAATGTTTGGACTGTCCAATAACCCGGTTTTGGCGAGTGGACATGAAAAATCCTATAACTGAATGAGGCGGGAATTTTTTTGGCTATAGCCATGAAAAAAGAGGCGGCGGGTATCAAAACGCAAAAAACAAAAAACCTTATTTTAGGAAAAGACCCGTTTGATCTGCTTTTTTATATGGTCACCGCCGTTGCGGCGCTTGCCGTACTGGCAATTACTATTGGCATCTTCTTCATACTTGTCAGGGAATCCTACCCGGCCATAAAAAAATTCGGGGTCTTTGGGTTCATTTTCGCCAAAGACTGGGACCCTTACAGGGAGATATTCGGGGCCGCGACAAACCTTTTTGGCACGGCCGTTACAACATGCCTGTCGCTTGTAATAGCCATCCCGGTGGCCATTGGAATCGCTATATTCGTAACAGAGATAGCCCCCGATTTTTTAAAGGGGCCCATTGGCGGGGCCATCGAACTGCTGGCCGCAATACCCAGCATCATTTACGGGTTATGGGGTTTTTTTACGCTTGCCCCCATCATGGCCAATCACGTTGAGCCCCTGCTTATGGATACTCTGGGCAAGCTGCCATTGATAGGTCCGCTCTTCCAGGGCACACCGATGGGGATAGACATGCTCACGGCAAGCGTGATACTTTCCATTATGATAATCCCGTTTACGGCCAGCATCGCGAGAGACTCGTTCAACCTTACACCCGAACTGGTCAAGGAATCCGCCTATGCCGTTGGGGCAACGAGGTGGGAGGTTGTCAAGAACGTTGTCATCCCTTATTCAAGGCTCGGCATCTTCGGCGGAGTGGCGCTTTCGCTTGGCAGGGCGCTTGGAGAGACAATGGCCGTCGCCTTTGTTCTTGGCAATAACCACCAGATAACCACGTCCCTGTTCGACGCGGCCGCGACCATAACCGTGACCCTTGCCAATGAATTTACGGAGGCGTCATCGAAGATGTATACTGCATCTCTTTTCTATCTCGCACTCCTTCTGTTCGTGCTGAGTTTCATAATCCTCGCCGTGGCCAAGTTCTTCCTGGTCAGGTATCAGAAGAAATATCCGGGAGAGCAGTAAGCGGCCATGAAGCGCGAGCAGAAAAGGAAATTACAAAGTGTGGTGGCGCTTACATTAAGCATGTTGGCGGCCCTTTTTGGCATCTTCTGGCTTGTGTTCATCCTGGGCAGCGTCCTAGTGCACGGGGCGCGGGCCCTGAACGCGAGCTTCTTCCTGAATGACCCCACTCCGCCGGGCGTAACCGGCGGAGGCATGAGAAACGCCTTTGTGGGGCAGCTGCTCATCACGCTGTTTGCCACGATCATGGGCGTTCCGGTCGGCATTCTGGGCGGGACGTTCCTTGCCGAATACGCGCGGGGCAAAAGGCTCTCGCATTATGTGAGCATGCTTGCGGACATAATGGTTACCGTGCCCACGATAGTGGTGGGCACGTTCATCTATGCAATTATGGTCAAGCCCCTGGGCCATTTCAGCGGGTGGGCCGGAGCGGTGGCCCTTGCCGTAATTATGATACCGGTGGTCCTGAGGACCACGGAGAACATGCTCACCCTGGTGCCATGGACGCTCAGGGAGGCGGCTTTCGCGCTTGGCGCGCCGTATTACAAGGTAATAATACAGGTAGTCTACCGGGGGGCGATAACCGGTATTTTTACAGGTGTCCTTTTATCGATAGCCAGAGTGGCCGGGGAAACGGCCCCGCTGCTTTTTACGTCTTTTAACAATTCCTTTTTTTCGGGTAATATGAACGGGCCCATAGCCTCTCTTACGGTCACCATCTTCCAGTATGCGATGGGGCCCTATGATGACTGGCATCAGCAGGCATGGGCTGCGGCGCTGGTGATAACTTTCGCCATCCTGCTTGTCACTATTGTGGGCAGGATGGTCATAAAACTGAGGTATGGGAAAAAATAAAAAATGAATCTGGACATGCAGATAAAAGGGCTTAATTTTTATTATGGGGGCAGGCACATGGCCCTGCAGAACATAAACCTTGATATTTACAAGAATACGGTAACCGCCCTTATAGGACCTTCGGGCTGCGGCAAGACCACCCTGCTCAGGTGCTTTAACAGGATGCACGATCTGTATCCCGGAAACAAGTACGAGGGGGAGATAATCTTCCAGAACCGGAATATCCTCTCAAAGGAAACGGATCTTATCGACCTGAGGAGCCGCATAGGCATGGTGTTTCAGAAGCCCACGCCTTTCCCCATGACGATATTCGACAACGTGGCCTATGGCTTGAGGCTCAGGGGGATCAGGAAAAAATCCGTCCTTTCTGAAAAGGTGGAGCTCGCTCTTAAGCAATCGGCCATCTGGGACGAGGTGAAAGACAAACTCCATCAGAGCGCCTACGCCCTTTCCGGAGGCCAGCAGCAGAGGCTTGTTATCGCAAGGGCCCTTGCGGTGGAGCCCGAAGCCCTGCTTTTTGACGAGCCGACAAGCGCCCTGGACCCCATATCGACCGCAAAAATAGAGGAACTTATAGATGGGCTCAAGGAAAATGTTACAATTATTATCGTCACTCACAATTTGCAGCAGGCCGCCCGCATCTCGGAATGGACGGGTTTCCTGATGCTGGGAGAGCTTGTGGAGTTTGACAGGACCGAAAAGATATTCACGGTCCCGAAGGAAAAACTTACGGAAGATTATGTGACAGGGAGGTTCGGATGATGCTTGCCCGTGTTGGGGGTTCGGTGTGCCGGTAAGGGAAGAAGATTACAGACGGCTTAAGGAAGACCTGCTTGAAATGGCCGGTCTCGTTCAGAACGCGATAAAGGAGTCCGTCAGGAGTCTGGTGGAGCGGGATTCAGCGGCGGCAAAAGCCGTCATCGAAGGCGACAGGCGGGTCAATTCCTACGATGTAAAGATCGACGAGGAATGCACGGAACTTATAGCCCTCCGGCAGCCAATGGGAAGAGACCTGCGGTTCATAACCACGGGAATGAAAATAGCCACCGACCTTGAGCGGATCGCCGATAACGCCGTGAACATAGCGGAAAGGGCACTGGAGCTTAATGAGGAGCCCGTGTTAAAGCCCTACATGGATATTCCCCGTATGGCAGAGATATCGGGTAATATGGTCAAGGACGCGATAGACGCATTTCTGAGCGGCGACACCGAGCTGGCTATCAGGGTTGTCAGGCAGGACGATGAGATAGACGACCTGAATGAGGCCGTCCTGCTGGACCTGACCTTCATAATGACTCAGGACCCCGGGACCACTTCAATGGCGA
>JAKAEG010000256.1 GCA_021819985.1 Nitrospirota bacterium
ATAGAAAAATTTCGGGTGTGTGTTCAGTTCATCTTTGAGCCGGAACGTCCTCTTATGCTCCATGGCATACCTGATCTCGCTTTTAGGGTCCAGCAGGTTTCCGAACTTCCGGGCGCCCACAGGACAGGCTTCGACACAGGCGGTATACCTGCCTTTTCTCGTCCTCTGAACACAGAAAGTGCATTTTTCCACAACCCCTTTATATCGCGGACGGTTGCCCAGATAATGAGTATTGGGATTTATATCCTCAGGCTTCCTGCCGGGCTCAGCCCAGTTGAAATGCCTGGCCCCGTAAGGGCAGGCGGCCATGCAATACCTGCATCCTATGCACCAGTTGTAATCGACCACGACAATCCCGTCCGGTTCCTTCCAAGTCGCCTGAGTAGGGCATGCCCTGACGCAGGGGGGATTCTCGCATTGCTGGCACTGGACCGGCATGTAAAAGTAACCGGGTTCGGGAACCAGCTTCGGGTCGTAGTATTTATCCGCTTTCTCCCAATTCATTAATTCACCCTGCTTGAATCGAAGCACCTGTATCCACTGGACCTGAGGGTCCTTGGACTGATTATTCTCGGCTACGCACGCATACACGCAAGTCCTGCAGCCGATGCAGCGCGAAAGGTCAAGCCCATAGCCGAACAATACACCGGGCATTGCCGGTTCGATGCCCACCTTGATGGCCTTTTTATATTTCCGTTCATATTCCCGCTCCAGGCGCTCAACGACCTTTTTCTTTTCCGCGTCAGTCATTTCCCTGAAGTGCTTCTGGAAAAATGACTCCCAGAAAGAGGAAAAAGAGGCATCCGCCCTGTTCAGGGGAAGCATGGTGGTAGCCGCCCCGGCTAAAGCGCCTTTCAACAGGGTCCTGCGGTCTACTTTCAGTTCCCTTTCCGGTACCTTTTCTTCACCTTTTATTTTTTCTGTATCTTCTATTTTTTTCATAATACCTGAAAATCCCCCTGCTATTTTATATCCGACGGTCTTAACGGAGCCGGAAAGGGTTTAATCGATTTGAATTTCGGATCATGAGGCCAATGGCAGTTTATGCACTGGTAATATTTTTTCTCTCCATTCCACATCCCTGTCCTCTTGCCGTGCAGCCCTGCCTTCCATTCCTTGAATATGAAACCGTGACACTGGCCGCAAACGAGATAAGACTGATCGAAGCTGACCGATTCACCGGTGAACAGTTTTAATTTGTCCCTGTTGTCGGGATTGTGGCAGTCAAAACACCATCCGCCAGGCATATGATTCAGCACGATATCCTGGTGCATCATGGTAAGTTTTCTTCTCTTCCAATTGGCGGGCATTCCCTGGTGGCACTGGGAGCACGGGAATAATCCCTTGGAGAACGGTGGGCGCGCCTTTATGTCCTTCGGATTCGGCAGAGGATAAGCCTGTTCAGCAGCAACGGCGAACGACAACGGCACAAGCAAAAATAAGATTACGGCGATTAATTTTTTTACCATTTTTTCCCTCTTTTTTGCAAACTTGCGTATGTTAAAATATGCGTTGAATGTGTGTCAAGATTTTTTTATAAATGCTGCTGAAACCCCTTGGTTTACGCTTCATTATGGGAAATCCACCCTTGTTTGGGACTGCAAGGGATTGCAAAAAATATCTATCGGCCGGCAGGCCCGGAAACGGTCTGTATTAATTTTTGTTTAAGGCAATGGGTCCGATTTTTTTACTTGAGAAATTTGCCCGCGTCCAAGCCGAAACCGCCCATCAGACCGGCCAGCCCGCGCACCTTGTTTTCAAGCAGCATTATGCCGAAGAAGACCATTATGAGGCCGCTGACAAGCATTACGATCTTCATGTATTTCATGATCCGTTTTGAATAGCTGAGGAACGTGTTCATCGCCAGGGCGGAAGCCAGGAAAGGCAACGCAAGCCCCAGGGAGTAGACGGACAGGAGCTTCAATCCATACAATGCGGAACCCTTTGTCGCCGCCACCAGCAAAATACCTCCAAGTATCGGGCCTATGCAGGGGGTCCATCCGGCCGCGAAGGTCATGCCTATGAGAAACGCCCCGATGTATCCCGCGGGCCGTCCGCTCAGATGGAATTTCCTCTCCCGCATAAGAAAATCGAGTTTTAAAATACCCGATATGAAGAGGCCGAAAATGATGATGATAATCCCGCCGGCAATTCTTATCTGGTCCTGGAAATGAAAGAGCCATTGCCCTATTGCGGAAGAGGACGCGCCAAGACCGATGAACACCGATGAGAACCCCAGAATAAATGAGACCGAATTGGCGATGGTACGCCGCTTTATCTTTGCCCTCTGCTCATCCCCGGCTGAGGTCAGGCTTTCAAATGAAAGACCTGTGATGAAGGAAACATAAGAGGGGACGAGAGGCAGTACGCAAGGAGACAGAAAAGAGAGCAGGCCAGCTGCAAACGCAAGCGGTAAAGATATATCGTTCATAACGCGCAATCCTCCCCCTGGCCCTTTATCTTGCTTATCGCGTGCGGTATCACATCCAAAACGGCTTCAAGACTTTCCCGCACTGCCTTAGGGCTCCCGGGCAGGTTTATTATAAGGCAAGTGCCCCTGGTGCCTGCAATCCCCCGTGAGAGCATGGCCCTTTTTGTCTTTTGCATGCCGCAGGCCCGCATGGCCTCAGCGATCCCCGGAAGATGTCTTTCAATGACGGCGGCCGTGGCTTCGGGGGTCACGTCCCTGGCTGTCAGCCCGGTGCCGCCTGTCGTGACCACAAGGTCAACAAGGGCCGAGTATTTTAAAAGCCGCTCCTTGAGTATTTCTTCTTCATCCGGTATCACCTCGTAATGAAGCACGCCCGCGCCTATGGCGGCCAGAAGTTCATTGATTAGCGGGCCGCTCTCATCAATGCGCTCGCCTTTTGAACCCTTGTCGCTCAGCGTAATGACGGCTGCCGTGATATGGAGCACGGATACGGGGTCCCCTGCCTTCGCCGGGCCTCCGGAGAGGACCTTTACGAATATGCCTTCCCGGGGCATTATGCAATCGCCGGTCTCCCTGTATATCTCGCATTTTTCATGGCAGCGCTTGCCTATCTGGGTCACTTCTGTAAGCGATTGGCCGATCAGGAGTTTTGTACCTATGGGCAGCTGCGCCAACGCCAGGCCTTTAGTGGTTATATTTTCCGCGAAATCTCCGGGCTCCAGGTTTTTTTTAGCAGAGTTTTTGGAGCACTGCGCCTTCCCTATGCTCTCGATCGCAAGCAGGCTTACCTGCCGGTGCCAGGATGAGGATGCGTGGGCGTCTCCCTCAATGCCGTAATTTTCTTTAAGGAGAGCCTCTTTAACAGGCGTTTTTCTTACGCCTTTTTTGGGGCTTACGTTTATGGATACGATCCGGCCCGATTCGGCGGGCTTGCCCATGGCCGAAACATGGTCTTCTGGCGTCTTCGTCCGGTCAGACATTTTTTATTCCCCGCCTTTTTTCGAAATTATTTCCTTGTCCAAAATTATGCCGCCTCCTATTACGGTGTCCCCGTCATAAAAAACCGCGCTTTGCCCGGGAGCGGCAGCCCATTGTGGAGAATCGAACAGGACGCGCGCCGTGCCTGAAAAGCCTGAAACGAAAACCGTCGCCGGGGCGGGCGACATCATGGAGCGTACCTTGACCCCCGCTCTGAATTTCTCAAGATGGCGCCATCCTTCCATGAGCCAGTTCAGTTTGTCCACTTCTATCCCGCTGGCAAAGGCCTTTTCCCTGCCGCCCGCGTAAACCGTGTTCAGGGACGCGTCTATCCTGTAGACGTATAGAGGTTTCGGGTCATGCGAGTCCCTGTGTCCTCCAAGCCCCTTTCTCTGACCGACCGTGTAGCGGCATATGCCTTCGTGGGTGCCGATCTTTTTCCCTGTCTCATCCACGATCGGGCCACGGGCCAGGGCGGCAGGGCAGAGTTCTTTTATCATGGCCGAATAGTTCTTGCCTTCGATAAAGCATATCTCCTGGCTTTCCGGCCTGTCAAAGACCGGCAGGCCGGCCTCCCTTGCCATATGTCTGACTTCCTCTTTTTTGAATTCGCCAAGCGGAAAGATGAGTTTTTTAAGTTCCTCCCTGGTCTGTGAATAAAGAACGTAGGACTGGTCCTTTTTTGGATCAACCGCCCTCGACAGCACCGGGCCTGACGGCGTTGTCTTTATCCGGGCATAGTGCCCGGTAGCGATAAGACCGGCCCCCTCGCGTGCTGCGGCCTCAAAGAGGACGGGAAATTTTATATGCCTGTTGCACAGGATGCATGGGTTTGGAGTTTCGCCTTTTGAGTAGGCTGCAGCGAAAGGCCCGATGACTTTTTCGATGAAAGCGTCTCGTGCATCGAGTATGCGATGTGGAATGCCTACGGCATGCGCGGTCCGGGCGGCATCCTTAACGCTGTCCAGGCTGCAGCAGGAACGGGGGTCTTTACATTCAAGGCGCGTTTCGAACATGAGAAGGCTGACGCCTTCAACATCATAGCCCTGTTTTTTTAATAGCAGGGCCGCCACGGAGGAGTCCACTCCGCCGCTCATTCCCACCAGGACCTTCATAGAGGAGGGCCCGCCAGCGCTTTCATATTTTTATATTACTAGGAAAAACATTGTGAAAACCACATTGGCTGAGGAAAAGGCGGACGCACCAAGGCGCGCCCCTACAGCCACGACGCCTGGATCTTTTGTGTTGGGCGTAGGGGCGGGGCTTGCTCCGCCCTGTTCTTGTGTTATTATCATTGACATTATGAGCGTTCTGGATTCCATAGGGAGGACGCCGCTTGTCCTC
>JAKAEG010000257.1 GCA_021819985.1 Nitrospirota bacterium
ATCCTGTAGGAAAAGGGCTCATCTCCAGTTGCCCCCACTTTAATGCCTACATTCGTTTTATCATCGACAGGGGTCAGGTTTGTATCTGCCTCCGTGCCATTGGCCAAAGTCCCGCGAACAATCCCCGATAGCTTGTCACCTTTTGCCTCCACTATGGTAAGCCCCAGACTCTCATAGGCCCCCACCGTTGCCTTCTGCACGTCAGTGATACTGCGGTCGAGAGTGGATGAAAGGACGCCGGCTTTGTATTCGGCCAGTTCCGGTTTTTTCTCTATAACGGAGCAGCCAAATAACAATATCCCAGCGCAGACCGCCGCCAAAATGATATGAATGTTTTTTTTCATGTTTTCTCCTTTTACGATCTTTGCTCTTTTTTTTGCGCAAAGAACCAAGTTTTTTTGTTTTAGCCCCTGCTATTGAGGATACTGATGAGGTTATCCTTTATCGCTGCCAGAAGCCAGTCCAAAATATATTTGTTGCCATCTTCACCTGCCTTGATCGAATCCTCCTTTTCCGGTTGGGCTCTGTGTAGGCCGCGCCCCGCTGGCAAGCTCTACGAGCAGAAGCCTGCCGCTGCCGGAAATGGCCTTTCTATCCAGGAATTCAGATTTGTAAGGCATTTACATCTGCTTTCAAGAATAGGATTGCCTCTCTGCCTAAAGATTAACCCATAGACCGCCAGAGTCAATGGCCAGCGGATGCCCTGGGCCCGGCCCCTCTGTCTATACATCGCGCAAGTGCCACGGGACTCTTATTACAATTACACGTTCGCCGCCCTTCAGGTAAAACATGGTTTTCAGTCTGGCCCCGTGCAGATTGTGCAACAAATACTCCCACCAATGCGGTTCGGCCAGCAGGCGGCACACACGAGGAAAATCAGTAAAACCGGTTTGCGCCGAATAGGTAAGGACAATAAAAATGCTTGCCAGCGAGACATAATAAAATATTCCGTGCCCCGCCACCGCCGCCCCCAATCCGGCCCAGCGGCCAAGGTTATCCTTTGCAACAATGTATGCTCCGCCGCCGTCAGGATAAGCGGCGGCGGTCTGACGATATGAAAAATAAAGGGCGGAGAGATTGGCTATAACTCCAAGGACGATTACGGGAAAGTAGTGCAGTCCCGCTGCGCCAAGAGGCATTAACATGGTGAGGGCGGCTTCCGGTCCGTACCCGGTAGAGCCAATGAATCAAGACCCAGTACCGGGGACACCCGTAAATACGGAGAGTTCTTCCTTTTTTGCCTGGGATGAAGCTATAGGATGCCCGAAGATTATATCGAGAATGGACATGGTTTAAATAAACCAGATTGAGCCGGGCCTCCGAGGGAAAAATGATCTTTGACTAAATCATATCAAAATCTCCGCCGATTGGAATGACACTAGTTGCATCTCCCGATCTTAGAAACGGCATTTGGAAAGTATGAGTTTGAAAAATATCTTGCCTGTTATAGAATCTGGCTGAAGGGTCTCTTTGGTTTTTATCGATATCAAATCCTCTGCTTGAAAAGGTGCAATCAAAAATGTCCGCGAACATCCTAAGACTTTTCAAGCGTAAGAAACTCATCGCCGCGCTTCTCATCGTGCTTGCGCTGGTCGTCTTCCGGGCATTTCTACCCACCATTGTGCTCCACTACGTAAACGGGAAACTGGCCCGCTTACCGAACTATACAGGCCATGTGGACGACATAGAGATGAGCATCTGGCGCGGGGCCTATCAGATAAAGGGGATAAGACTGGACAAAACTACCGGCAACATACCTGTACCTTTTTTTAAGGCTAGGCTCATGGACCTGTCCATAGACTGGCGCACCCTGCTCCACGGCGCGATCACGGGCGAGGTTACCCTTTACGACCCGGTGCTTAACTTCGTGAAAGGCAAGACCGCAAAGAGTTCGCAGACGGACATCTCGCCAAGCTGGGCGGCGACCCTTAACAAGCTTTCCCCGGCGCTGATAAACAGCTTCAGAGTGGAAAACGGATCAGTCCATTTTCGCCAGTTTTACTCCAAACCCCAGATCGACATATACCTGGACCACGTGTATGCAGTCGCCAAGGATATATCCACAAGGCGCGGGTTTGCGGGCAAGACCCCGGCCTCCATTTACGCGTACAATAAGCCTGCGCCGGGCAAGCCGGCTTTTGCCTTCAACATGGCCATGGACCCCTTTGCTTCAAGACCGACTTTCAACATGAAAGCTCAACTGGTGGACATGCATGTCGTGGACCTCAAAGACTTTTTAAATGCATATGCCAAACTTGACGCCCAGGGAGGATTGTTCAGCCTTTATATGTAGGTCAACTCCAAAAACGGCGTTTATGCGGGCAAGGTCAAGCCGCTGTTTGACGACCTTAAGGTCGTCAAATGGAAAAGCATAACGAAAAATCCCCTCAAGTTCTTCTGGGAGGCCATAGCCAGCGGCTTTATCTCGCTTTTTGAGAGGGGACAAAAAAATAGATTGGCAACAATCATTCCCATAAAAGGAGAATTCAAGGCGGAAATCAGGGTGGATTACTGGACGGTTATCGGCAACCTGCTTAGAAACGCCTTTGCACGGGCGATACTGCCGGGGTTCACGGAACTGAAGCCGGCTGTACCCGGAATTAAAAAACAAAAGGGGTGAAAATGGGAATATCCGGCACGTCCACAGCCTTCGAGAAGATCCTGTTTATAGTCCTTCTCTTGCTATTTTTAGGATCGCTTTTGGGCCATAGTGGGGCGGCTGTTTAAGGAATGGATTTTTAAGAACATTCCAAGGGAAACTTCAAATGCATCGCCTTAAATTGAGAAAAGTAAATTCCATGAAAAAAAGAAAGCGGCATATCGACGAGCGGCCCGGTTTCCCTATCCGGCAGAGATTCGGACACGGTTTTTGGAGGCCATGTCCTGGCAGGTCTCTCCTTCCCCATTTTCCCCCACGTCTTTTTCGCGGCTGAGGGGAAATACATATTTACGGAAGCTGCGCATTTCTTTGGACAACGCTATAGCAAATTGGATGGCTTTATGGCAACCGGTAACCTTGGTTTAAGATTCTAAAAGCGATGCCCGAAAACTTTTTCGCCTGCATTGCAGGCAGGAGCCAGGTTTGGCGGATTCGAATTCCATTCCCGTACATATGAGGCAAAAAAGCCTCGGCTTTCAATGTATCCGATTTTTAAGGCAGCCCCAAAAAAGAATAGTGCAGGACCCTGATCTGAAGAACTGGATCGCTTTGTACCCTTCAGGTCAATATGAAAGAATGGACTTTCCAGCAGATATCGGGAGCTGAAAATGAATAAAAAATGGCTTCATTGCAAGTGAAAATACAATTTTATCTCCCAAAACCCTTTATTTCAGGTATACAGGGAATAAAAAGTATGAATACATCTGCCAATACCGATACGATACTTTTGGCGGCAGCGGTATTGGTTGCAGCGATGGTGGTGGGCCTTGTTTTTAATGTTATAGTCAAGGTTGCCGTCCTGTTTTTTAATGAATGGGAACTCCGCCGTCCTAGAAACCAAGTGGATCGCAAGCACGATCATGATACATGTCAACGTGAACTGTTTAATGGACAATTTCATGGGCAGGCGGATTATGATAGGGTCTGGCAGCCTTTTTAATGGCTGAAACCGGAAAGGAGTTTTTGTTTTTCTTAGACTGGGGTGTTTATTGAACGCTTTGAAATTGAACGTCTTGAACAGGGCAGGATTAAAAATGCTTTAAAAACGGGAGGTTGAAATTTTCAGTCTGAACGGAAAACACAAAATGGGCAGCAAGCGGCAAGCGAGCTAACTATGGCAAATCAGAAATTCCTTACATTCGATTCCCGAAGGGAATAAAAATGGGCAGCAAGCGGCAAGCGAGCGAATCACGATAAATCGAAAAAAACTTTACTGTCACTTCCTGGACGCTAATTAATCATTTCCAAATTCGCGCAATGGTCCATATCCCCACCGGTATCCTCGCCCGGATAAATGGGCATGGCGTAAAAATCTGTGGGGAAAAATTCCCCATAGCGGGTAATTTTACCCCAGCCTTATCCCTGTCTTCTTTTCCCCCATTCCAGCGAAAGCCTGCAAGGACGAGGGTTCGGGCCGTTAATGACTGTTGGCACGTCTGTTGCTTTTATCAATGGCATGGAGAGCGTACTTTTCTGCACCCACGACCCTGTGCTGGCCAAAAGCCTTTACGGGATGCTGCGGCAGGAAGGCTACCGGGTGGAGATGGCGGACCGGCTTATCATGGCCATGCAGATGATAACCGGAGGGGATTTTAGTTTCGTCGTTCTTGACCCAGGCCCTTACGGACTCTCCACTGAAGATTCTGTCCGCATAATGAAGTCCGTTTCCCCCGGCCTGCCTGTGATAGTTGTGGGAAAGGCATCCCCTGGGGCTGTGAACATCGAAGCGCCGGTTGACCTTGAAGAATTCAAAGAGGCAGTTCATGCGGTCCACGAAATTTCCGGTCGCGAGGCGGAAAATAAAGAAATAAAAAAAGATCTTTTAAAAAAATCCAGGGGGGCATTATGACACCAAGGGAGACGATTCTAAAGGCGTTCGAGGGCGGCAAGGCGGACAGGGTGCCGGCCACCCTTTTCGGGGCGGGTATGTGGAGCATCAGGCATTACGGGGCTTCTTTCCAGGAGCTATCAGAGGACGCAGCCAGGATGTCCGACATGCTTGTGACCATGTCGGAGAAGCTGCTCTGCGATATAGTCTATGCGGGTTCCGGGTATAACAACTGCCGTGCCTCGGCCTGT
>JAKAEG010000258.1 GCA_021819985.1 Nitrospirota bacterium
TAAAATGGATGCCCGATTAAGGTCCTCGGGCATGACGAATAAAGACCAATATCCATGAGAATATTATTATGAGACCCTTAATAAATGAAAATTTTCAGGGAGTTGGATTATTATAGTATTTGTTAATCCCGGCAGAGTGAAAGCGGCAAAAAATGATACAACATTTATTTGATAATTCCGAATTTTTACACAACGTTTTTGATGCCATACCTTCTTTTCTGTTCGTCGTGGACTCCGATGCCCGTATCCAGCATTTGAACGAGGCCTCGTTATCGCTTCTGGGGACGGAGAAAACCCGCGTTCTATATAACAAATGGGGCGAAGCTCTCCACTGTATCCATGCCTCAGAGGCGCCCGGGGGATGCGGGCACTCCGCGTCCTGCAGGTATTGCGTCATAAGGAATTCTGTCGGGAAGGTCTTTAACGGCGGGCGGGTCTACCGCGAAACCGCAAAAATGAGCGTGCTTTCGCATATCTCAACTGAGGAAAAATATTTTGCGGTGACCGCATCCCCTTTCAGTTATCTGGAGGAGAAATTCGCCCTTATCGTGCTGGAGGACGTCACGAAAGAGAAGATGCTGGAAGAGGCGCTTGAAAGGCGGGTTGCCGAGAGGACGGCGGAGCTGGCCCAAAGCGAAGCGCGCTACAGAAACGTGCTTGAGACTTCGCAGGAGGGTATCTGGTTTCTGGATGCGGAGGGCCGGATCACGTTTGTGAACCGGAGCCTGGCGGCCATGCTTGAATATAAGGAAGAAGACCTCCTGGGACGCTTTGCTTTTGAGTTCATGGACCAGGACTCCCTTGCTGAATTCCGCCAGGCCTTGACCCGGCAAAAAACAACGAAAACGGCGGAGCAGCTCGACCTGAAGCTCAAGGCAAAGGACGGCTCCCCTATATTTTCCATCATGTCCCTGAATTCGCGGCTGGATGCCGATGGAAGTTCCACGGGATTTGTTGGCATGGTCCTGGACATTACGGAAAGAAAGCGGCTGGAGTCTGTCGCGCATGCGGCAACCCTTATGGACAATGTGGGTTATGTGTTCAGCGGTGTCAGGCATGAGATAGGAAACCCCATAAATGCGCTTAAAATAACCCTGGCTGTACTCAGGAAGAACTTCAATGTATGGCCGGCAGAAAAATCGATCAGCTACCTGGAGCAGGCAGCCGCGGAGATAGGCAAGATGGAGTTCCTGCTGAAATCCCTTAAGAGCTTCAATATTTATGAGCATCTTGAGCCGGAGAGGATAGAGCTGGCCGGGTTTTTTGATAAATTTCATGCCCTTATTGAGAATGATTTCAGGGAAAAAGGGATAAAGATCGGGATGGAGCTTCAGGAGGGCGCCGCTGCTTTTGCGGACTCAAGGGCCTTGCAGCAGGTGCTTTTGAACCTGGTGACCAATGCGGGCGACGCACTGGAGGGGACAGCCCAGCCGCAGATCAGAATGGGCGTTCAGCAGGCAAGAGACAGGGTAATAATAAAAATAGAGGACAACGGCAGGGGAATACCCGAAAAAAATCTGAAGGACCTTTTCAAGCCATTCCATACGACGAAGGCCAAGGGCACGGGCCTGGGGCTTGCGATCGTAAAAAAAATGATGGTCAAAATGAATGGCGCCGTGGAGATCACAAGCCAGGAGGGCCGGGGCACAACAGTGGGCCTTTTTCTTCCCGCCTCAGACGATCAGGAATAATCAATAAATTACTTCGCTTCTCTACCGGCCTTAATTTCATGTCTGTCTTTGCAGCTCAAAACCAGCCAATATCGTCAAATCGCATTTTTTCTCCGATTTCCTCACGGTTTTAAAGTTTTCTCCTGGTCCCGCCGAATATAAATAATATGTATAGATTAAAATTTGCATTTTTCGATATACTAAGCGCAATTTAAACAAAGGATTGAGCTGGTATCAGCGCCTGAGCTATACGAATAATTGTCTTTTCTGGTTTTTCGGTCTGGCCCGGTCGATCTTTATTCTCGCCCCTCTGGTCTATCTGTTCTTCGGGTATGGCATATACAACGCTTCGTCAGCCCAGATAATTGTATTTGCGGTGCCGCACCTCTTGTGCTCGATAGCGGTAACGAATTACCTGTTTGGCGAAGTGCGCTGGCCCTTTTTCTCTGAACTCTTCGAGACCGCACAGAGCATTTTCCTCATAGGTCCGATCATAGGCGCCATTATGGACCCGGGGGCGCCCAAATTCAAAGTGACACCAAAAGGCAAACAACTGGATGCAAATTTTGTAAGCCTCCTCTCAATACCTTTTTATATCATATTGATCCTGACAATTGTGGGACTCCCCGCGGCGCCATGCCGGTGCGTATGGCGAAAAATGACCTCATCCCTTATCCGCTCATTAAAGATTATAAGGACGGAAAATCAATCTTATATTCGCGTCTTGACGCCATAATCGGGAAGGTCTTTTCCCAGGAAAGCGAAGTCCATCCGGTTTTACGCGATATTATGGCGCGTGTCCAGGATGTGAGCGCACCTGACGATCAGAGGGCGTTTCTCACTGAATTCGAATCGCCATATGAAAGCGGCAGGTCGGTCCTTTTGCTTAGCGCAGCATCCGGCCAGGCACTGGAAAATGCAGCTGAAGCCCTGCTTGAGCCCTCCGTCCAGAGCCGGTGCAATGGCGGGCTGGTTGTGTTAGATGGGGAATGATTATTACCTGAACGGGGCGGATAAAAATGGCTAAAGCTGCCGGATGCGGCAGTCAAATAGAAATCTAATTCTAACGTCTGCATTACTACAAAAAGGCATGCAAACTGGCTACCAGCAATGTTTGGTTTCAGGGTGCCTAATTTATTCAATCTGCAAGGATAATTATGTGAACTTAGTTGTTGAGAAAATCCCTCCTAACCTCCCTTTGCTAAAGGGAGGGATCCGCGAAGAACGCTGCTTTTAGTCCCCCTCTCTTTTAGTTTCCTTTGTATGATTAGAGGAACACAAAGGCCGTAAGAGCCTTTGAATTAACCGCGTAGTTTATAAGTCCCTTCCCATTAAAATCGCCTGTACTTCCGGACAGTTGTTGCCGAGGCGCAATTCCTGTTTTCTAGAAGCATGTGCGCTTCGGTATGCATCCGGGAGGGAGATTTTGAAGTCAGGAACCTATCGAATATCGATGAGATCTTCAAGGCCTATCATCTGAGGCACAGGATCTTTGCGCAGGAATTAAAGTGGGTCTCTCAAACAGACGATGAACTCGAAATAGACGCTTACGATAGAATTGCCAGTTTCTGCGGAGTCTTTGACAGGCAGGACAGGCTGGTATCTTTTCTAAGGCTGATATTGCCCGATACCAATTTTATGCTTGAAAATGAATTTTTGTCTCTTGTTGCGCCGGAGCATGAGATCAGAAAAGAAAGTGACACGGTGGAAGTGTCAAGGCTGTGCGTGGCGCCCGAGGCGAGAAACGCCAATATACGCGGAAATTTTGGGATGCACGGCATCTCCATGCTCTTGTATAAGGGCGTTTATCATTGGTGTATCGATAATGACATTAGATACCTTTATCTGGTTGTTGAGCATAAGGTCCTCAGGTTGCTATGCGCGAAGGGGTTCCCCTGCAACCTGATAGGCGAGCCTAAAATCATGCCGGACGGAGTTGCGGCAGTGGCCGCGCTGATGGACTGGAGAGAATTCGAGCGGCTGAATGCGGCCAGGAGACCGGCCATGCTGCGCTGGTTTACTCAAGATCGATCAACCCCCGTTGAAGCGCGATCGCTACAGCCTGAGTCCTGTTTACAGCATCAAGCGTTTGCATAACCTTGTTGACATGAAATTTAACCGTCCTTTCGCTGATGCCAAGCAGCACCGAAACATCCCAGGTGCTTTTGCCTTCCTTTAACCATTTAAGCACCTCTTTTTCCCTCGATGAAATTTTTATCCCGGCGCTTTTCTTTTTTTTGTCATCCCCGTTCAGAACACGGGACAGGGCATAATGAAAATGGGGGACAACATGTTCCAACACGGTTTGCGAGCGGGCATTATGCTCGATGCTGCCGCCTGACAGGGAAAACAGGCTCCCCTCGTTTCCCTTAAAATTTCTCAGGCCGTAAGTATATCCTTTGCTGAGCCCAAAGTCCTGCGCACGGGCTGCAAAATCCCTTGGCGGCAAATTGCGTTTGTAAGTATCGGCCCAGTATTGAGGACGGAATCTGGTGAAATTCTCCATTACGATCGGATCAATAAGGTGATATTTTCTTTGATCATATAGATGAAGCCATTCGCCCGGATAGTTTACATTGATAAGATTGTAGGACTCTATTTTGTTGTTTGCACCCATTCCGGCGAAGCCGGAAAGAGCGAAATCGAACGGGAAGATGCTTCTAAAATCGCTGAAGAGGCCTTTAAAATCGTTTTGGTTTGTGCAAAAAGTACTCTTCTGGATTAATTCCAGCAGGTCGACCGAGTCCCGCTTCGATAAAATGGTATTTAATTCAAAACCCACTCCATCCCCCCCCGAGTATGGACTTTGGACCCCCCGGTATTTTCCTTTTAAAACGGAAAGTTCCGGACGCCTCATTTTAAGCATCCCACTTACATTAGTCAAGGGATAATATCGGCCCGGGCCTGCGTCAGATTTGTGGGTTTCCCCCCTTGACTCTTTTTTTTGGCTGTTTTATTGTTGATATATATCAACAATAAGGAGGAACTATGAGCACTGTCCGTGAAATGGAAACCCGCCGTAATGCA
>JAKAEG010000259.1 GCA_021819985.1 Nitrospirota bacterium
GAGTATTTATTTCAGCAAAATATCCGCTTGTATATCCCGCTGCGCCATTGCCAACCATGAATAATGAGCCTCCGCCACCGCATGTTCCTGTCCCGGCCCCTGTGCAGCACGGATAGGGGGACTTGCTCCCGGTACACATGGCAGTGGAGTTGCCTATGGCGTTATATGCGACCGTATATCCCCCAAATTTAAAACTCTCAAGGTTGTTACCGTTATAGATACCTTGAGGCACACGGAACGCCCCCATATAGGTAAAATCGCTCTGTTTGAGCAGCTTATCTGCCGGGACCTGGTTTACAGATGAAATTGCAGGTGAATTTGTTAATGAATTTGCAGTAGTCGAACCGGATTGCCCACCTCCGCCGCCGCAACCAAAGATGAACAGAACGAAAAAAACCAACCAAATTCTTTTATTACTATGCAAAGGACATCCCTCCAGTTTCAGCCGTTGCAGCGCTGCAAATTGCACTACCTCTCGACTGTCCTAATGCATAGTTTGTGCCAGAAAAAAAATACGATTTTACAATTAGTTACGGGAATGATTTAATCAGGATTGATAGGAAATTGACCAAAATATGTCAATTATATGACATATTTTGTCTACCTTCTCCCAATTCAATCTTCATCTTAAGAAAAACCGCCTTTTCAATTTGCTGATGGAATTGACCTACTGCGCTTTGAAAACGGCCAGATACCATTTCTTGATCTGTTTTTTTTCTGCCGGATTCAGGACAACCAAAAGCAACGCGGGAAAGATCATAAGAAACGCTATTTCCACAAATAAAGCGGACTTGGCATCGGGCGTATGAATTGCCTGCCTGCAAATAAACAGCGCTATTGCCAAAGAAAGCATCTTTAAAAGCCGCATCCATTCCAGAGATATTGGATAACAAATCCTGTAGATAAAAAATCCTCCCAGGCTGAAAGCAAAATATGTAAGGACGCTGGCCCATGCGGCGCCCATTGCGCCCCATTTAGGGACCAGCAGGAAATTGAGAACCAGATTACAAATAAATGCCAAAGTGAAATTAATAGTAAGGAGATATGTTTTTTTCGTCAGGAGTACGCCGGGTTTAACAAAAGTATGCAAAGAGTAACCCCATATGCCAAGGGCGATAATCGGCAGGTATCGATACGCATCGAAATATGAGGGGGCCGCAAAGAGCCTTATAACCGTATCAGACAGTATCGAAATCGAGAACATGGCGACAGTCAACATCATCATGTAGTAGGTGCAGACCCTTCCATATTGACGCGGGGCGTCGGGCGACCTTGCGATCTCATAAATGGAGCTGGCATTCCATATCCTGTTAAATGAAGTCAGAAAGAGGGTATTCAGCATAAAAGGGAATTGATAAGCCAGTGAATACAGGCCGACCTCTTCGAGGCCCCTGTAGTGCCGTATAAAAAACCGGTCCATGTTATGCATCGCCGCCGCCGCCCATAAACTAGGCACCAATGGGGCGCCGAACTTCAGCATAGGAACGGCTAATTCCTTTTTTAAAGAAATCCCGTTTTTATATACCACATATCCAAACAGGCAGCTGCCGTAAATAGATGCGGAAATTAGGTTGCCCGTAAGCATGCCCGTCACACCCTCCCGCCTGAAGACCACCAGATACAGGTTAATGGCACCCTGGAAAATGGCATACGAAGTACTTATGGCTATGTAGTTCAGCGACCGCTTGTTCGCAGTAAGATAAGTATCGCTGACACTTCGCAATATATTCATTAAAACCGTCCCTAACGCCAGTTGGAACAGGAATGTTTGTCCCCCGGTGCCCAGGATCAGGGCGGTTAGGGACCTGCTGAACGGGAATATGATCAGGCCAAAAAAAACCGTCGCTATCAGCATTATTCCAGCGCCGGTGGCCATGACCGAGCGTTTATAAGCCGCATCCTGCCGGGCATGGTAAAAGCGGACCAGTGCCTCACCGAAGCCCAGCGCACAGAGAATTCTGAACAATTCGATTGCGCTGTCAAGCAGAGACACTGTGCCATATTCGGCGCGGTTGAGATAGCGCGTGAAGACAGGGAGCAGACTCAGCCGTATGCCGAACGAGATAACCCACCCGGCAAAATAAATTACACTATGGCTGCCGATGTCTTTAAGGTGTTCTTTAAATGTCATGATCTCAATTTAAAAACAGCCATCTCACTAAAAAGACCAGAACGGTTATGCAGCACAGCATGCCTGCTGCCAGCAGCCGTCTCTTTGCCCTGGCGCGCTGGGGCACAAACCGTTGCGGCGGGCCGAACTCATACTGCTGGCCGCCGCCGTCTTCAGTCCTCCCTACGGTCTCGCGGGTAAAATATCCGGATATTATCCCGTAGCTCATCAGCATCACAAGCGGCCGGGTGAGTGTTTTCGTTTCGAACTCATCAAGGTCTTTAAGGCATGTGTTATAAAAAAACCCTGCCTTCGATATGAATTGCCTGCGCCGGCCTTCATCCGTTTCATATTTTGCCGCAAAGTTGAAAACATTGCTTTTTCGCATGTCCATCACTATCCATGTTTCCGTGGGGTATTCGACAACTCCCAGCATCTGCTTGAAGGGGACCTCGTTTTTGGCCATCCACCCTGCATAATTGAGGAGGCTCTCCTCCGCGTAACAGAACATGTGGTCATACTCCGCCCGCTCCGATTTAAAATCCAGATACCTGCCCAATATCTGCAAAAAGGCGGTGTAGTACCAACGGCGTTCAGGGTCTTTGACCAGATCAAGGCTTTCTATGTCATCATTCGGATTAATGCATCGCCTGATAAGCTCCTCTGCCTTATCCAAATATTTTTTGTCATTGGTAAGTATAAAGCCGTCCAGAAGGGCGTTAATGGAATTCCCGCAGCCGCGGCCCGGATTGTGATAATCCGCAGCCCCCGTCTGGCTGGCAAGCCCCGTGGCGCCGCGCGACAGAAAACGAAGCGGGTTTTTCCGTCCGTCATCCATATTGATCACCCAGTCAGCCAGTCCTGTTACGGTCTCCATGGCCATGTAATTGCCTGTCATAAAATAATATTCAAGGAGCCCCGATGTATAGTCATGCTCATTGGATGGCCCGCCGCCGTAATGTTTTAAGCCTTTTGCCCTCATTGTTTTGGCTGAATAAGTCCGATGTGTGGAGGTCGCGGCATCGGCATAGTGATCGGTATGCCAGAAGAGCCCTCCATTATAAGCGGCTTTGTCCTGTTCAGTATGATAAATATCTATGTCCATCACATGGCGCGCGAGGTCATCCGCCAGTTCGAACCATCGCGGATCACCGCTTTTTGCGTATTGAAGCAGAAATCCGTGGATCGCATCATATTGGTTGTTGTAATGCGAGATAACAGGTTTTTGACCGTTATAATACGCGTTCTCATGGTCCGCGTAGAGATCGCCAAAGTTGCGCCATCCGTACTCGTCAATTATCTCCCGGCGGTTGAAAAAACTGTTTTCACCTTCGATTATACCTTGCATAAGACCTGAATACTCTGAATGGCAGTCTGATTTATCAGGCGTCAAGCGGGGCAGCAGATCAGTTTTTTCATAGTATTCAGGTTTCAGCCGTGGGACAAGCTGCGCATGTGTCCACTCCAGCGGTCCGTTATCCGCCCGGCCGAACGACAGAAAAAAAGTATGCGTTTTCTGTTCCCCGCCCTGCAGTTCAAAAAGGCCGCTGTACTGGCCCGGGAAGAGCCGGATTGACAGGCTATCACTCCTGGCTTCCAACGCTTTGGGAAAATTCTGCCAGAATCCAGGAAGGGTTGCGCTGACTACTTTCCCGCCATTGCCGATCGACACGACGGGATTTGCCCTTTCGCCGTTTTCAATTATTTTCCCGTCTTCATAAACCCGGTATCCCCTGAAAGAGGTCGTCACCACGCTGTCCTTATTCACGTAATTACGGCTGCGCCAGTTTTCGCCTCCGCTTGAGTCCTGGTAAATAACGATTTCTTTCGCTTTTTGCGGGGCTTGTTCCATTTTACCGCCTGGCAGGATTTTCCAGGCGGTATTTAGATCTCCCGTCCCCTCCCTGAAGGAGTGCAGAGGTGGGTTGATCCCGACAGTTACGGCTAGGTCCTTGAAAAAAATGGAATTCTTGTCCCCCAGGTCCCATATTCCTCCGGGATGTTTTGCGGCACGCGGGTTCCTGATCGAAAATTCGACTTTTGTGAGGCGGTGGCCAGCGTAAAAATGGATGCGCGCAAAAAAATCGGACAAACCGGAACTTTCACCCTTTTTCATGTCCTGCTGCCGGAATATGCCGCTCATGAAAATGGTCGTCCGAAGCGGCCCCTGTGTTTCAAAACGCCATGATTTAATAAAAGGGAAAAACAGCTGCCCAGCGCCGCCTCTCAAAACCGTGGCGCTGTTTTCAGACGAAATGTATTCAGCGCCATCCATCTTTACACTCGTAAAAGGCCTGAAGCACCGGGTGTCGACGCAAAAAACAGCGGCGCCGGTGTCGACCGTTATTGAGTTTTCAGACACATGCGTCTTTATCGGGGAAACCGGAACAGGAGACCGCCCTTCCTCCCGTAAGCGAAACTCCCATTTTGCCGATGTGTTTTCAGATGCGTTCGCCTGAAAATCCAGCAACAACCAACGGATACTGCCGTCAGACCAGCGGCTAAGCGCCTCCGTTTGAACGGGGACCGGATTTCCGCTCTCATCAAAAAGTAAAAAAGC
>JAKAEG010000260.1 GCA_021819985.1 Nitrospirota bacterium
GCTGACAGCAAATATGGCACCATCGAAAATTTTCTGATTTGTCATGATCGCGGCTTACAGGCCCATGTGCCCAATTTGCATGAAGCGGATGCAAAAAAAAGCGCAAAGCTGAAGATATTCACCGAGGCCCGTTTTTGTTTGTCAGCAAAGAGATATCTATTACTGTCCAGCGGGAAACGTGCTAAAACGAAGATCGTTGCACATGAGCCGCCAGAGTTGGGATTATGCCTCTCCGAAAAAAATTTGCGCTGCGTGTCATCTGCGGGAGCAATGCACAAAAAACAAATCGGGGCGAACGCTCAAGCGGCATCTTCGGCAAAGCGAACTTGATAAAATGCGAGAAGCAAGCAGGTCCGCTAAATCAAAACGGGACATAAAAACAAGACAGCACCTTATGGAACGCTCTTTTGCCAGGAGCACACGATATGACTTTGATCGAGCGCGGTGGCGAGGGCTCTGGCGAATGAGGATTCAGGAATATCTTACATGTGCAATTCAGAATATCCAGGTCTTGATAACGAATATCTTGAAACCAACGAAATCCATCAACGCGCAGGAGATGGAGATAAAAAATTATATCAAACCGGCTTTATTTGGCTGGTATAAGCCTTTGAATGGGTCCATAAGGCCGGTATTATTATCCGGACATGTGTGAATCGGTTGTTCAGAAAGCCTCTCGCTAAGTCATGAAAGTTGATATCGGGAAAATGCAAATGGGTTTTGGGCAACAGCCCGTCAATAGTGGACACCAAACCCTTCATGCCGCCAGTTGTCCGGCATAGAATTTCTGTTCATAGGCAGCAGAGGATAAATACCCCAGCCGTTCCTGTCGCCTTAAGCGGTTGTAGAAGATCTCTATGTACTCTGTGATATCCTGAATGGCCTCCTGTCTGCTCCTGTAATGGCGGTGATATACAAGCTCCTGCTTGAGCGTTCCCCAAAAGCTTTCCATCGGGGCGTTATCGTAACAATTCCCTTTCCGGCTCATCGATGCCTTCATGCCAAACTGATCGAGTATTTTTCTGTATCCACGGGAGCAATACTGGCTGCCCCGGTCCGAGTGATGAATCAGCCCCTTCGCCGGCCTCTTGGCTGACACTGCCCTGAATAATGACTGAGTAATCAGACTCTTCGACATCCGCGCTCCCATTGCATACCCGACGATTTCACCCGTGAAAATATCCTTGTGTGTTAGCGGCCGGATAGAGCCATCCCTCGTCCGTCGGAATATAGGTAATGTCCGTTACATAGACTTGGTTTGGCGCGGTTGCCTCAAACCGCAATGGATGGCGCTTTTCGACGATTCTATAATGGCAAACTCCGCCCTGGACCGCATTGCCCATAATGCTCATCAACTGGTAATCGAAGGGGAAAGCTACCGGAAGAAAAGAACGCCGAAGGAAAGGAAAAAAGCTTAAGGTTGATTATGTTCAGTCCGATATGCTAAAAAACCCAAGATAGGATGCTGCACCTGGGGAATGACCCTGAAAAACCAGGTGGGGATTGCAGCTGAAAAATGACAAGCAAAGCAATAAATAAAGCCGTGCTTCCTATATCATGAGACTACGCCGTATTTGATTCGGCCGAGGAGATTATAGACCTCCTCCGTGCCAACTTCGGTTTCCAGAAGGTCAATGGGAATATATCCTCCGAGTGCTGGCTGTCGTTCGCTCATCCATTGTTTCGCAGTATCAACATCTCTGAAAACCTCGGCGGCGAAGATGAATATATGGATTCCCCTGTAAAGCCGATCACTTTCCATACTTGAGAGTTGCTGGTCTATGGATATTTTACGCCTTATGGTTTTGGTACTAACACCAATAATCTTAGCCAGGTCGACAACTGTGAGTTTAAATGCTTTGCTTGCCAAATTAAGGACCTCGATCGGGAACCCCGATAGTATTTGTTTGTGAATAGATAGAAACTCCAGCTCTTTCAGAGGCCTTTTTGCCGATTTGGCAATTCCAAAAATCGTAAGCATGCGGTCAATCTCTGCAAGCGCTTTAGTCATAATTTCACCTCTTTCCTATTCCAGACCTTTTTATTTTCTATAACTCTAATTCTTGAAATTATAACAGAAAAATACGTTGCATTCGCCCTCCGAGTGTCGCCTCTGTCTTAAGAGAAAATGGAAAAGGGAGTGGGCAAATCCATGAAGTACTAAATTATAAAACCTGGACAAGAAAGGAAGTAGATAATCTTTAAATGTCACTTTCAACCTGTAATCCTCAAAATTCAACTATCCTGCCAGCGGAGACTTGTGGCGTACTCCGCGCTTAATCAAAACACTCGTAGACTTTCAGGTACGAACACGGTATGCGGGAAGTAAGCCGGGCTGTTGGAGGCGTATAATATATTATTAACTTGGCAACTAAATAATAAACTTATATGGTAAAATATGCGCATGGAAAAGATAGATGCACGAACACTGAGCCAGGATGCGCAGTATCAAATTCGCAGGCAGGTCATAAAGCTCCGACAGCGAGGCATGAAGTACACGGAGATAGGCGAGCTAGTAGGAATCACGAGGGCTTATGCCTGTACGATTTTTAATCGCTATGAGAGGGATGGAGCGAAGGCGATAGCAAAAGGACAGAGAGGAAGACGTCAGGGGGATCAGCGTACTTTGGAGGAAGATCAGGAAACTTCAATACAGAAGATGATTACAGACAAGACCCCGGATCAGATAAAATTGCCCTTTGCCCTTTGGACACGCCAAGCCGTGCAGCAATTGATCAAACAAGAGTATATGTTAGCGCCGGTCAAAAGGTGCCAAAAATGCCGGGAAAGTTTTCGTTCGCAACAGGATGAGGACATAGGTATCCCCTGACGGATTTTTAAACTGCGAAAGCCGCCCTTGGCCGCCCGCCATTTTGTTCGCCCTTCTCATCCCTGTTTCCTGTTTCTATAGGACCTCCCCTCGAATGTGATAAACCTGCCGTTCATACTGAGCCTGTCCAGTATGGCTGAGGCGGTCACGGAATCGAATATCTTGCCCCAGGAGGACGGCACCAGGTTGGTTGTCATGATTGTCGTGCCGATCTCGGAGCGCCTCGATATTATCTGAAAGAGAGCGTCCGATTGCTCCTTTGTGGGAATCACGTATCCCAACTCATCAATGCAGAGGACCGGTATTTTCGCGTAATATTCGATGAGATTGTAGACGCTTTTCGCCTTTGCGAGCCGGGCGGTAAGATCGAATAACGAGAGAAAGACTGTCTGGGTCCCTTTCATAAGGGCATCGTGGCAGAGGGCAGTCGCCATGTGGGTCTTGCCCACTCCCGCAGGCCCGATGATAACCAGGTTCGCCGGCTTTTTAAGCCAGTCGGTGTTCAGGAACTCCATCATCTTTTCTTTAGGGACCTTCGGGTTGAAGGCCCAGTCAAAATCGGTCAGAAGCTTCGGCCTTTTTATGCCGGACTGTCTCACCAGGTTCTCGATCCTTCTGTGCTCCCGTTTATGGTATTCGCCGGTGAGGAACCGTTGCAGGAACTCCTTCTCCTTTTCGGATATGCTCTCCGAATCCGTCAGCAAACGGAAGTGCCTCCAGAGCTCAGATAAGCTCATCGTACTCATCAAGGGGCCTCCCTTCATAGGATATGTTCATGAGCTTTGAGTTCTGCGGCCGCACGGGATTATCAAAACATCCCGAGTGAAAGAGGTTCAGGATATTGTTGATGCTGAAGAAACCCATAAGGACCGATTCGCGGACAGCCGAGATCAGGGTCCCCCTGGATGTCCCCTTCAGGAGTTTAAAGAGCTCGTAGGCGTTCTCCAAAGGGTCGCCAGGGCAGCTATTGAGGAATGCCTTTAGGGAGCTGTCCATGTTTCTCATGAGTTGGTGGATTCTCTGGTATTTGAAGTTTGGCGTCCTGGCAAGGAGCTTCTTCCTGTGGGCCGGGTTCTCGATTTTCCGGCCTTTATCAAAGCTCCGTGTGTGTGTTATTTTTTTCCCCTTCAGCACGATCTCTATATGACTGGGATAGGCCAGGATTCTGCCTGGGGCGTCGGAATATTCCGAAGGGACCGAATAACGGTTCATATCGAATTGGACGAAGCCGGTTGTGCTCACTTGAGCAGGGGCCGGCCGGTATGGTTTATATGCAATCTGTGGCAGTGGCCTGAGTTTCTCCTCTTTAAGAGCCAGGGCCGGTGGTTTGCCCGTGGAGCGATGGACGCGGTTGTTTCTCTCCACTCTCCAAAGGGCCAGTTTCCTGTTCAGGTCCTCAAGGTTGTCGAATTCGTTTACCCGTATGTAATCGTTTATGTCCCTTATGGCCCTCTCGATCCTGCCTTTTTCATTGGGCCGGCCTGGAGTGCACGGATAAATCGAGAAGCCGTAATGCCTGGCGAAATCGACGAACTGGCCGTTAAGGACAAGCTTAGGGCTCCTTTTAATGACCACGCTTTTGAGATTGTCATAGCGGCCCCGGCTGGTCACGCCGCCCATTTCCCGAAAAGCCTCGATATGCCCGTCAAGGAAGAACTCAAATGAGTTTCTGGGGTGGAACTTCGCGTAGAGATACCTGCTCCAGGAAAGAATGAGCGCAAAGCAATAAACGGTACCGAAGGGGGACGTCCACTGCATCCAGTCCGCCTGGAATTCCTCTCCGGCCAGAAATTCCAGTTCATGATAGG